>JBIISW010000116.1:0-7864 GCA_044340865.1 Bacteroidia bacterium
TTTTTATTTCGAATAATTAAATCGAACGGATAAACCTGCTTTTACACTGTAACGCTCATCTAAAAATGCATTTCCTGCAATCCAGCCTTTTGATTTTGCTTCAAATGAAATATAAGGATAAAGATATTTGGAAGCTTTATAAATCAAATTTAATTCTATTAAGCCGGTAAAATCTGCTGAACTTGTCTTAAAACTTTGGTTCTTAGGTTGTAAATCGGCAACAACACGTGTAGTAGTTAAAAATTGATGTTGATTTATTTTAACTGGGGTTTCAAAAACCATCGCCTCAATACCGAAGAAGTTATGTTGATAATTTTGATTTAAATGTGGTGAAACAAAAATATTGTATTTTGAATTTTTAAAGAAAAGATCAATGCCAATTTGATTTCCAAAAGACGTTGGATAATACCTTCCCGAGAAGTTAAATGATGCGCCATTTTTAAGTTTAATTTCATTTATAAAAACCATTGTTGGAGAAATGAAATTTAAATACGATAAATTCGCCTGTTTTTTCAACCAATCATATTCTCCAGCTGTCAACTTATCTCCATAAATGTATCTGTCATAACCATTTCCGTATGGATTTAAACCTCTATCCGAATATTTTGCGGTTGGATTAAATAAATCATAAGCCCAAGCAGTAAAATCTAGCCCTGTAAAATCTCTTAAATTTTGATTAGACCCTTCTAAAGCCATTGTTTCTAAAGTGAGCTTAGTCCCTTTATCTTTATTTGCACACGTTTGGATATAACTAGTAACACTAAATGCATTTATTAAATAATTAATACTATTTATTGTTTTTTGTCCATAAAAAAAGGTGTTTCGTTGCATTTTGTTTAAAGCAGAAATTTCTGTTTCAACACCCACAGTAGACATTCTAACAAAGTTCGCGTTGTTATTTTCTTTCATCATTACAAGATTGGTGTCTAATATATAGGATACTGAGGCGACGCTTTTTGAACCACTAGAAGATTTTTTATTAAACATGACTAATGGATTATAACTGTAAACATAAGAATTTGCTAGTACGGCTCTGTGTCCTTCTTCATGTCTCCAACCATTTCCGTAAAATTTAACAATCAATAACTCAGATGGAATAGTAATTAATGCTTGAGTTACTTTTTGAAGAACAGGTCTTTTTTTAAATACTGGAATTTGAGCGATTCCCCAATGCATTGTTTGCGTAATTGCATTCGTAATTTGAAAACTTTGTTCCATACTTTGAATGGAAAAAGCCTTGTTTAATGCCCCTTTACTTGCCTGATTTTGAGTTGATATTACTCCTTCAGTAATGCGTGATGAGTAATTCTGAGAAGGCAAATCTAAGAATGAATAATCAATAATTAAAGGAATTTTTGGCTTAGTACTATCCTGTGCAAAAATAGTACAATAAGATAAAAATGTTAAGCCTGTTAAAAGTAATTTTGTTCGATTCATAGTAGTTATTGTTTGGGTTAAATTGGCTCTAAAAATTCATTTTGTATTTCATTAAAAATCTTCGAGCTTGTTAAACGTTTTTTAATCTGCGGCACAAAATTAATGTGTTTTTTTAAAATATCAAAGTAAAATTTATATTGGTCGTCAAATTAAATCTATTTATCTATAATTATTGTGTTTTAGTCGTTTTACAACGTATTACTTAATGGAAGCAATTTATCAATCATAATTAGACTATCAAGTTGTTTATTCGTGCGAAAATAAATTGTTAGTTAGGATGATAAGGACATTATTACGATCATCAAAATCGATTAACGCTCATTAAAATGTTTGATGGTAAAGAGCTCACCACTAAAGATGAAATTTTGTATGATTCTAAATCTAGAATTGTTTTTATAACACACACTTCTTTTTCATACGGAAAATTACAAAGCCAACTGCAACATAAAATTGTTTACGATAATTGAATTAGCATTTAAAAACATTACCTAAATACTTGTTTTTAGTCGGTAAAAAAGACCTCGTTTTAGCCTATAATTTGGTCTTTTTTTTGTAATATTGCTACACTATATATTTTTTATGAGCAAAGTAGCATTAATTACAGGCGTAACTGGTCAAGACGGCGCCTATTTATCAGAATTATTATTAAATAAAGGCTACACCGTGCATGGTGTTAAGCGTAGATCTTCCTTGTTTAATACGGATAGAATAGATCATTTATATCAAGATCAACATGAACAACACGTTAATTTTAAATTACATCATGGTGATTTAACAGATAGCACCAATTTAATCAGAATTGTACAGGAAGTACAACCTGACGAAATTTATAATTTAGCTGCCATGTCTCACGTAAAAGTGAGCTTTGATACACCTGAATATACTGCAAATGCAGATGGAATTGGAACTTTAAGAATTTTGGAAGCCATTCGTATTTTAGGTTTAGAAAAGAAAACACGGTTTTACCAAGCCTCAACTTCTGAATTATATGGATTAGTTCAAGAAATTCCTCAAAAAGAAACCACTCCATTTTACCCTCGCAGTCCTTACGGGGTTGCCAAACTTTATGCTTTTTGGATTACAAAAAATTATAGAGAAGCCTACGGCATGTTTGCTTGTAACGGCATTTTATTTAATCACGAAAGTCCTTTAAGAGGAGAAACCTTTGTTACTAGAAAAATTACAAGAGCTGTTGCAAAAATAAGCTTAGGCCTACAGCAAAAATTGTTCATGGGTAATATTGATTCAGAAAGAGATTGGGGTCATGCAAAAGATTATGTAGAAGGTATGTGGCGCATGTTGCAACAAGACGAACCAGAAGATTTTGTGTTAGCTACTGGAATAAAAATAACAGTGCGAGAATTTATAAATATGGCTTTTGCTGAAGTTGGGATTACACTGAAATGGGAAGGAAAAGCGGAAAATGAAAAAGGAATTGATGCGGCAACAAATAAAGTGTTAGTTGAAATCGATGAAAAGTATTACCGTCCGGCAGAAGTTGATTTATTAGTTGGTGATGCTACAAAAGCAAAGGAAAAAATGGGATGGACGCCAACTTATACAGTTGCATCGCTTTGCAAGGAAATGGTTGCTGCAGATGTTGAATTATTTAAACGCGATAAATACTTAATTGATGGCGGACACAAAGTTTTAAATTATAAAGAATAAAGCGTGGAACTAAATTCAAAAATATATATAGCTGGACATCGTGGAATGGTTGGTTCCGCGATTATGCGAAATCTTATAAATAAAGGATTTACAACAATCGTTACACGAACTTCAGCAGAGTTAGACTTGCGAAGTTCGCAAAGCGTTAGTGAGTTTTTTAATGAAGAAAAACCGGAGTACGTTTTTTTAGCAGCGGCTAAAGTGGGAGGCATTCAAGCTAATAATATGTTTAGAGCTGACTTTATTTATGAGAATCTGATGATTCAAAATAATGTCATTCATAATGCTTATTTAAGTGGCGTAAAAAAGTTAATGTTTTTAGGAAGCTCTTGTATCTATCCAAAACTAGCACCACAGCCTCTTAAAGAAGAATCTTTATTAACAGGGTTATTAGAAGAAACAAACGAACCTTATGCAATTGCAAAAATTGCTGGCATTAAAATGTGCGAATCATATAAAAGACAATACGGTTGTAACTTTATTTCTGTGATGCCAACAAATATGTATGGACCAAACGATAATTATAACTTAACTAATTCACACGTTTTACCCGCGTTAATTAGAAAATTTCATGATGCAAAGGAAAACAACTTGCCATTTGTTGAAATGTGGGGAACAGGAACACCGATGCGTGAGTTTTTGCACGCGGATGATTTAGGGGATGCGTGCGTGTATTTAATGAAAACGTATGATGGAGAAAAATTTGTAAATATTGGTTCAGGGACTGATTTAACCATAAAAGATTTAGCATTATTAGTAAGAAAGATTGTTGGTTATGGTGGAGAAATAAAACATGATTTGTCAAAGCCTGATGGCACTCCCCGAAAGTTAATGGATGTTTCTTTTTTGCACTCATTGGGTTGGAAACATAAAATAGAATTAGAGGAAGGAATAAAAATGGTTTATGAAGACTTCAAGAATAAAGAAGGCGTTAAGGCTTGGTAGTTTTTATTGCTTGAACATAAATTAAAATGTAGTTGAAAAAAATAAAAAAATAGTGGATTTTAAGCAAAACATAATTAAACCGAAGGCAGTAATGTTTATTATAGTTTTGTTGACACAAGTCCAAATGGGGATGTCTCAGTTTTATAATCTTCCAAATAATTACTTTTTTAATTTATTAACGGAAAAGAATCTTTCGAAGTTGGATTCAGTTCAAACGCATTCTTCGATGCAGCCCTATATTCCTTTTTATAATAAACGATATGAATTTGTTTCCGATACTTTTAAAGTTTTTAAATTCATAACAGACGATCCATTGTTAGATAAAGTCTTTTATGATCATTTAATTCATATTAAGTCTAAGACAAATAAGTATGAGTTTAAGGTTGACCCAATTTTAAACATTGAATTAGGAAGAGCTTACAGCGATACAACAAACTATTTGAACACATCAACAAATACACGTGGATTTATAGCAAGTGGTACGATTGGAAAAGATTTTTATTTTGAAACGATGTTTGCTGAAAATCAAAGTTTTTTCCCGTACTACATTTCTAACTTCAATAAGCAAACCAATGTGGTGCCTGGGCAAGGAAGATTTAAACCTTTTAAAGTAACTGGATATGACTATGCTTTTTCTTCTGGCTTCATTTCATATCAGGCAACAAAGAATGTTAATCTTCAAATTGGACATGGAAAGCAAAAGATTGGCAATGGATATCGCTCTTTATTATTGAGCGATAATGCTTTTAATTATCCTTACATTAGACTTACAACGCAATGGTTAAAAGGAAAAATTCAGTATACAAATATTTATGCTGCTTTAATGAATTTAGAAACTGGAGGAGCAAAGACGCCACCGTTTACAGAACCTCTTTTTCAAAAAAAAGCAATGGCTATTCAATTTTTAAGTTTTAATGTTTCGAAACGAATTAATTTAGGATTGTTTCAGAGTATGGTTTGGAATGCTTCAGATAGTATGAACCGGCAACATTTAGAATGGCAGTACATGAATCCAATTATTTTTTCAAACCTTGGTTTTTATGGATTAAACAACAAGAATAATATCATGTTAGGTGCTAATTCAAGCGTAAAATTATCATCACACCTTTTGCTTTACGCGCAATTTATGGCAGATGATTTAAGCCGCATAAAAAAAACAAAAAATGGAATAGGTTACCAAGTGGGAATAAAATATTTTGATGTGTTAAAACTTAAAAATTCAATGCTTCAACTTGAATACAATCATGTAGCTGAAGGCTCATATAATAGTCCGATAGGAACCATTAACAATCAAAGTTATTCTCATTATAATCAAAACCTGGCATTTACTCCGGGTTACGGCAAAGAGTTTGTTGGCATATTTGATTATAAATACAAACGGTTTTTTATGAATGCTAAATTGAACGTACAAAAGCTAACCATAAATGGTTACGATTTTTACAAGAATACCTTTTCAAATTTTGGTTTAGGTTATACGATTAATCCATCGTATAATTTTAATGTGTCATTAAATTATATTAATCGTCAGCAAGTATTTACTGATTTTAATGCATCTAACAACATAACAAGATTTTACACATTAAGTCTTAAATCAAATTTATATAACACATATTACGATTTTTAAAATACACATTATGAGCCTTTTAATATTAGTTTTCTTTACATCATTTTTTATCGTTTTATTAGCAACGCCATCTTTAATTAAGGTTGCCTTTTTAAAGAATTTAATTGATCTTCCGTCTGAGCGGAAAATACATACGCGCGCTGTACCTACAATTGGAGGTATTATTATATATGCGGCTACTTTATTTTCTTTTTCGTTGTGGTATAATATAGACAACCTTAGTGAATTTAATCAGGTGTATGAGTCAGTAAAAGAATTTAAAATTTTAATTGCTACGAGCTTAGTGTTGTTTTTTGTTGGCGTTAAAGATGATATTATTGGGACCGCTCCAATGAAAAAATTATTTGCAAACATCGTAGTTGGTTTAATTTTAATATTAATTGGGGGCATAAGAATAACTGGTCTTCATGGAGTTTTCGGGTTGGAAGAAATTCCACAATGGGCGAGCATTTTTTTATCATTGTTCACATACATCGTTGTTGTAAATGCAATGAATTTGATAGATGGTGTTGATGGTTTGGCAGCAGGAGTTGGTTTTATTGTGACTACGGCATTTGGTACTTGGTTTATTTTTGCTAATAATTACGAAATGGCCTCACTATCTTTTTCTCTTTCTGGCGCCTTATTAGGGTTTTTATTGTTTAATTTTTATCCTGCTAAAATTTTTATGGGAGATAGTGGCTCGCTCATAATAGGCATGCTTATTTGTGTGTTGAGTATTAAATTAATTGAATACCCAATAGCACAACTTGATGATTTCTGGGTTAAAATTTCTAAACCTGTTTTTGTAATTGCTACATTAACGTATCCATTAACAGATACACTGCGCGTTTTTATTATAAGAACCATGAAAGGGTTGTCACCTTTTTCGGCAGATAGGAATCATCTCCATCATCGACTTTTGGATTGTGGCTTTTCTCAAACAAAAACAGTTTGCATTATTTATGTTTACAGTGCATTAACTGTAGGGGCTTCTTTGTTAAGTTATTTCTTGAGCCCAAGCCTGGCTTTAGGAGCTGTAATTATATGTAGTGGTTTGTTTATCGGAATGGTGAGCTTGAGGTATAAATCATTATTAAAAAAGAAACAAAGTAGTGAGATTGTTTAATTTTTATATAAAATATTATTTTTTTACGGTCTTTGTATTTTTAACAAGCGAATTTTTATTAGCTCAAGATAATCCTCAATCGCAGAATATATTTATTAATGATGATGCTCAGCAAATAATTGATTTATGGCATGTTTCTAAACCAACAACTGAATTTCACGCTTCATTTAAGCCTTATTTATCCTCTACACTCAGTTCGTTTTCTGATTCTTCAATATCATTTGCGCACTTTCCAATTAAGAATAAATTTTTAAGCAAAACATTTAATGAAGGCCCGAGTAAAATAAATCAATTTAGTTTTCAAGTATTACCAATCGCGCAACTACAAGTGGGGTATGATTTATTAAATTCAAAACTTCTTTCAGAAACGTATGGTGGGGCACACGCGAAGCTAAATATTAATAATGATTTCACCTTTGCCTTGACCGCTATTGGAGGCCGTATTTCTTTACCAGAGTTTAACGATTCATCTATAAAATCAACAGGTGTTATATCTGGGTTAGGAAGAGCTTATAGGAATACCGATGGTTCGTATCAATTTTCAAACTTAACAGGTTATTTATCTTATAGTCCAAATTCAGTTTTTAATTTTCAATTAGGGAAAGATAAACACTTTATTGGCGATGGCTATAGATCTTTATTACTCTCTGATTTAGCAAATAACAATCCCTATTTAGGGATTAATGTCAATATATGGAAAATACAATATAACGTTTGGTATAGCTGGCTACAAGATTTTTCGAAGTATAACGGATTGCAAAAATCGTTACAGAATAAATTTGGGACATTTCATTATTTGAGTTTTAATCCAATTAAAGAATTAAGTTTATCTTTTTTCGAAAACGTTATTTGGCAAGGAACAGATACTAATCGGGTTAGAGGGTTTGATGTGAATTATTTAAATCCGATTGTGTTTTATCGTCCACAAGAGTATTCTGTTGGATCGTCTGATAACTCAATGATGGGATTTAATATATCAGGAAAATTGTTTAATACAGTAAAATTGTACACCCAAGTTGTTGCCGACGAGTTTTTTTTAAAAGAAATAAGAGCGAGGAAAGGTTGGTGGGCAAATAAACAGG
>JBIISW010000022.1:0-22446 GCA_044340865.1 Bacteroidia bacterium
ACTATTTCTCTTGAAGATAAATTAGCCACATGTGTTGAATACATGGTCGTGAAAATAAATCAAACCTTTATAGATTCAGATTTAAAATCTGTTTTAATTACAGGTGGTGGCGCATATCATACTTTTTTTATCAATCAATTGAGTAAACGGTTTAACGGAACGATTACCATTCCAAGTTCAGAAATAATTGAATTTAAAGAGGCTATCATTTTTGCCTATTTAGGTTATTTACGAATGAATACTAAAGTCAATACATTGCAAAGTGTCACTAAATCCAAGCGAGATAGCGTTGGTGCATGCGTTTATATAGGCGCAATTCGCTAAATGGTTAAATAATTTTTTCCAATTTAGTTTCTTTATTAACTTTAAAATCTATAAACTTTCAATACTTTTTATTATGAATTTTTTACTTATTTTTTTAGGTGGTGGTTTAGGAAGTATTACACGATTTGGTATTTCACTTTTAGTTGCTAAAACAGCTTTACACTCTGGTGTATCAACCCTCATTTCAAATGTAGTGGCATGTTTACTATTAGCTGGTGTTATTTTTGTATTTCATCAAAAAAATGCAGTCCCTGATACTTATAAATACTTTATTTTAATTGGAATTTGTGGTGGATTAAGTACTTTTTCAACATTTAGTTACGAAACTTTTGAACTCTTAAAACACGGCATGATTGCTTGGGCTGTTGCAAATATCGTGATTAGTTGTAGCTTATGTTTATCCATATTTTACGCTTTTTCTAAATAAGCGAAATCATTTTCTATTTTTAGTTTGGGTTTTGAATGCTTATATTTGCTTGATATTAGGCTTATTATTAAGTTTAATGGATGATGTAAAATTATGAAATCTCAAAAAATAACAAGTATGATTAAGCCAATAAAACTCATCGAAGTTAAAAGCGAAATAGGGGCGGGAACAAGAGGTGCAAGTATGGGCGTTGATGCCATAAAAATTGCAGCCTTAGATTTTGGAAGTAATTTTTTTAAAAAATTTAAAGGTGTTGAAGTTCAAAACGAAAACCAATTATTATTAGAGCCTGTTGTTAATGATTATGCGAAGCGTATCAAAGGAATTTATACCTTAAATGAACGATTAGCAAAGGAGATAAAAGAAACATTGTTAAAAGAAGAAGTGCCAATTGTTTTAGCTGGAGATCATAGCTCAGCATTAGGAACTATAAGTGGCATCAAATTAGCCTATCCTAAAAAACGTGTTGGTGTTATTTGGATTGATGCGCATGCAGATTTACACACACCCTACACAACACCAAGTGGTAATATGCATGGTATGCCATTAGCTTGCGTGTTGGGTGAAGATAATAAAGAACGTCAGCAAAATAAACCTGATGACGAAACGATAGAGTATTGGGAGAAATTGAAACATATGGGCGGTGTTTGCCCAAAAATTAATTATAATGATTTGGTTTTTATAGCACTTCGTGATTTTGAACCTCAAGAAGAATTTTTAATCAAAAAAAATAAAGTTCGTGTATTTAATTTACAAGAGATACGCAAAAAAGCGGTTGAACGTGTTGCCATCGAATCATTAAACTACCTAGATCATTGTGATATTATTTACGTTAGTTTTGATGTAGATAGTATGGATAGCCGAATTTCTAGCGGAACAGGAACGCCTGTGCCAAATGGCATTACCGAAAAAGAAGCGGGTAATTTAATTTATTACATCATGCGTTCTAAGAAAATTGTTTGTTTTGAGATGGTTGAGATTAATCCAACCTTAGATAAAGAAAATTTAATGGCTGAAAATGCTTTTGAAATTTTACAAAAAGCAACCAATCAATTAAATAACGATTTTTAGAAAAGAGATTTTTTAATTTAGATTAAATTGGCGTTATAATTCAATCACTTTAGTAGCATTTCGTAAGGCTGAATCACGGTGAGAAATAATGATGCAGGTTTTATCTTTCATGATGTCTTTTAAATTAGTTAGGATTAAATTTTCTGTTTCCACATCCACTGCTGACAAGCAATCATCAAATATGAGTATTTGAGGTTTAGCAATGATTGCTCTCGCAATGGAAATGCGTTGTTTTTGTCCACCAGATAAGGTAATGCCTCGCTCACCAACGACTGTATCAAATCCTTCAGGAAAGGACATAATGTTATCGTATACACCGGCCGCTTTCGCAGCATCTATGATTTCTTGATCTGTAAATGTATGGTTTGATGAAAAGGCAATATTGTTTTTAATGGTATCTGAAAACAAAAATACGTCTTGTGGCACACAGGCAATACTCTTTCTTAGTTCAAATAGGTCGTAATCTTTTATGGCTTTTCCTTCGATTAATAATTCTCCAGAGGTAATGTCATACATGCGTGTGAGTAAATTAACCAAGGTTGTTTTACCCGTTCCAATTTGCCCTTTAATTCCAATGATATCGCCCTTGTTTATTTTGAGGTTAAACTGATTTATGGCTTTAATTTTCGTATCGTCATAAACAAAACTGACATTTTTAAATTCAATATTGCCTTCAATTTTTTTATCAGTTGTTGGCTTATTAATGATGTCTGATTGATAATTTAAAAATTCATTGATTCGGGTTTGAGAAGCAGAAGCTCTTTGAATGAGAGATGTTACCCAACCCAAAGAAGCGAATGGCCAGGTGAGTTTGTAGACATAAATAATAAATTCAGTAATATTTCCAACTTCAATGCTTTTATTAATAACAAGTTTAGAGCCAATCCAAACAGTCAGAATTACACTAATACCTACCATTAAAACTAAAATAGGTTGAAAGAAGGCTTCTACTAAGGTTAATTTTAAACTGTGTTTTTTATAACTCTGATTTAAATTTTCTAACTCATGAACATAATATGCTTCACGATTGTAAGCTTTAATAACTCTTATGGCAGAAAAAGTTTCTTGAGTATGTGAGGTCAATTTTGAAAGTTCTTCTTGCACAGTTGTTGAGCGCTTATTGATTAAATCAGATACTTTATAAATGATGAATGATAAAAATGGTAGTGGTAAAAATACAAACAAGGTTAGTTGCCAATTAATATTGAGCATGAACACCAAAACAATGATGATAGTTGCAAATGTGTTTATCAAATACATCACTGCTGGGCCAGTAAACATGCGCACTTTACCAACATCTTCGCTGATTCGCGTCATTAAATCGCCTGTCTTGTTTTTTTTATAGAAATTAAAATCTAGTGATTGAAAGTGGGCGTAAAGCTCGTTTTTTTGATCAAATTCTATGTTACGACTCATAACAATTAATGTTTGTCGCATTAAGAATAAAAAGAAACCACTAATTAATGCAAAAACCAATAACATCAACCCATGCTTTACAAATACATTTGAGTTAACAACAGATTGTTTTTCGAAAATTTTATAAATTTCGTTCGTTGCATTTCTTACAATAACGCCTTGATAAATCGAGAAAATACTTGATAAGACAACAAAAGTAGCTCCTAAAAGCAATTGCCATTTGTACTTTAAAAAATAGATGTTTATCGCTTTGAGTGATTTCAATTGAAGTTGTTATTGGCTGACGAATGTATTAATATTAAATTAGTTTTTATAGTATTTTTTATGATTAATAAATAAGTTAATTGGTGTCAAAATAAATTATTCATTTCTATTTATCTTAACAATACACTGTTCAAAATGCACGCGAATACTTGTCTATGTTACTTTAAAATGTATTTACTTAGTCATATATTTTAGACGCAAATGAAAGTTCATTTAATAGCAATAGGAGGAAGCGCGATGCATAATATGGCATTGGCACTTCATGAAAAAGGATTTAAAGTTACAGGTAGCGATGATGAAATAAATGAGCCATCAAAAACGCGATTGAATACTGCAGGAATTTTACCATCTGACATTGGTTGGTTTGCCGATAAAATTACATCTGATTTAGATGCCGTTATTCTTGGTATGCATGCTCGAGAAGATAATCCAGAATTAATACAAGCCAAAGCATTAAATCTTAAAATATATTCTTACCCTGAGTATATTTATGAGGCTACTAAAAATAAAATACGTGTTGTAATTGGAGGAAGTCATGGTAAAACGACCATTACAGCCATGATTTTACATGTTTTGAATTTTCATAAAATAGATACTGATTTTTTGGTTGGGGCTCAATTAGAGGGATTTAAAACCATGGTGAGGTTAACTAATGAGGCGCCAATAGCAGTTATTGAAGGCGATGAGTATTTAGCTTCGCCAATTGATCGACGCCCTAAATTTCATTTATACAAACCAACTATTGCCGTATTAAGTGGTATTGCTTGGGATCACATCAATGTGTTTCCAACTTTCGAAAATTACGTCAATCAGTTTGAGATTTTTATTAATTTGATTGAGCCCAATGGTTCCCTTATTTATTGTAACGAAGACTCTGAACTAAAACAATTAGCTGATAAAACAGGCACTATAAATCATTTAGATAAACAATCGTATTCTATTCCTAATCATTATATTGAGAATGGAATGACCTATATAAAAACAGATTTAAAAGACATTCCATTGCAAATTTTCGGTAATCATAACCTCATGAATATGAATGCGGCCAGGTTAGTGTGTCAAAAATTAGGATTAACAGATGAATTATTTTATGAAGCTATACAATCGTTTACTGGCGCGGCAAAGCGATTAGAATTAGTTAGTAAAACGGATACTTTTAATTTTTATAAAGATTTTGCACATTCTCCTTCCAAATTAAAAGCTACAACTCAAGCGGTTAAACATCAATTCGAAAACAGACGTGTAATTGCTTGTATGGAATTACATACGTTTAGTAGCTTAAATGAAAATTTTTTGGCAGAGTATAATGGCTCAATGGCTGATGCCGATGAAGCGATTGTATATTTTAATCCACATACCATTGCACACAAAAAATTAAAGGAAATAACAATTGATCAAGTTTTAAATTATTTTAATTCGCCTAATTTAAAAGTATTTACAGATAGTTTAGAATTAGTGAATTATTTAAAATCAAAGTCCTATCACCAATCCGTTTTGTTAATGATGAGTTCAGGAAACTTTGATGGGATTGATTTTAAAGAGCTTTCGTTGCAATTGCATTCATAAGACTTGCTTTTGATATTTAAGGATAAATAGTAACTTTGTTAAATAACTTTATTTTATGCGCGTTTATAATTATTTTTTTATAGTTCTGTTTGTGTTATCCTTTACTTCATGTAAAGTATTTCGATCCAATTTAATGCTTAAAACGCCAACCGATTTTGCCTACGACCAATTGCAAGATTCTGTCACAAGACAAAGTTATAAAATTGAAGTTAATGATTTAGTTCAAGTTAGGATTTTCTCAAATGATGGATTTAAGATTATTAATATCGAAAACATTACAGGAAATTATGCCCGTATTGACTTGGATTATTTAGTTGAACAAGATGGTCGTGTAAAATTACCTTTGGTTGGAAAGGTAGCACTATCAGGCCTAACTATAGCAGAAGCGGAAACGTATTTGCAAAAAGTTTATAATGATTTTTATGTGAGTCCTTTTGTGAGTGTGAAAGTTGTCAATAAAAGAGTTATTATTTTTCCAGGAAATGGCGGTAAAGCGCAGGTTATTAATTTGCAAAATAATAATACAACAGTTATAGAAACTATTGCCTTGGGTGGAGGTATTCAAGAAGACGGAAAAGCTTATAAAGTAAAATTAATTAGAACTGATGGAAAAAATAAACCAAAAGTCTATTTGATGGATTTGTCAAAAATAGAAGGTATTGCTATGGGAAATACAGTTGTTATGGCTAATGATATTATTTATGTTGAACCACGTTATCGTTTTGCCAAAACTTTAATAGGTGAAGTAACACCAATACTTTCTTTATTAACCTCAACCTTTTTACTTTATTCTCTTTTCATTAAGAAATAAATTTGGAATTCCTTTTTATGTAATTTTATTAATATCCTATATGGAAATACTTGAAACTAAAATAAAAGATTTGTTAATCATTAAACCGAGAGTATTTGAAGATCCTCGTGGTTATTTTTTCGAAAGTTACAACAAAGATGCTTTTACTAAACATCAAATTCTTGTTGATTTCATTCAAGATAATCAATCCTTATCGCATCGTGGGGTTTTGAGAGGTTTACATTTTCAATCTCCTCCATTTGCTCAGGGAAAATTAGTACGAGTTATTACGGGTGCTGTGCTTGATGTGGCTGTTGATATTCGAAAAAATTCTCCAACGTATGGTGAACATGTAACTATTGAATTAACAGAAGAAAACAAAACCATGTTTTATATACCACCAGGATTTGCTCACGGATTTGCAACATTGCGTGATAATACCATATTTTCCTATAAATGCACGCAAACTTATCATAAAGAATCTGAAGGTACTGTTTTATGGAATGACCTTGATTTAAAAATTGATTGGCAATTACAAAATCCATTGTTATCTGAAAAGGATATGAATGGTACTATTTTCAAATCATTTCAAAGCCCTTTTTAATTTATTTTTTAAGTTATAAATGAATATTTCTGTTTGGATACTCCGCTTGTTTATCGGAAAAACAAGTATTCATATAAAAACATATTTTGTTTTTTCAGTATGGTTTTTTGTCGTTTTTTTTGGACGAATAACTTTATTTAAAATAGATGAATATCCTTTAGATTATACGAATACAAATTTCAGAGTGCTTGGATTAGATTTTCCAAAAAAATTATCATTTGCCGGAGAAAAAGTTCCATTAAATGATTTTGAAATCAAAGAAAGTTTAGAGAAAGAATTTTTTGAAAATAAGTCATGGAAAAAATCATCACTTAATTTATTCATAAAAGCAAAAAAATGGTTCCCATTAATTGAAGACATTTTAAAAAAAGAGGGCGTGCCTGATGATTTTAAATATGTAGCTATTATTGAAAGTCATTTGTCTAATGTTATTTCACCAATGGGCGCCGCAGGTTTTTGGCAAATAATGCCTAATACCGCTCAAGGATATGGTTTGATTATTAATGATGATGTTGATGAACGTTATGATGTAGAAAAAGCAACCTATGTGGCGTGTAAACATTTTAAAGATGGATATGCTTATTTTAAAAATTGGACATTGTCTGCGGCAGCTTATAATATTGGAATAGGCGGCATACAAAGTGCCTTAAAAAAACAACACACAAATAATTATTATGATTTATTACTCAATAAAGAAACAGGTAGTTTTATTTACCGCATTTTAGCATTTAAAACATTATTATCAAATCCAAAACACTTTGGTGTGGATCATCGATTGAAATTAAATGCACACTTCCCGTCTTTTAAAATTATAAAAGTGGATTCAACGATTACAAGTCTTACAGCATTTGCAAAACATTTAGACATAAATTTAACTACACTAAAGGCTTGTAATCCCTGGTTATTGAGCGATAAGCTAAGCAATGAGGATAAACACGTTTATAATATAAAAATACCTAAAAATAAAAATACGGATATGAGCAGTTATGAAGCTGATCTCTTTCCTAAAAAAATAACGGTTGATACTTTAAGTAAAATAATACCCTTAGATTCTTTAAATATGACCACTGATACTTTAAAAAATATAGAGTCTAAAGATTAATTTACAACGTTTTTAAAGCTTGTATAGAAAAATAAATATAAAAAATACAAAGTGAAACACCAGAATAGTGCAGAAACACTTAAATATACAATTACTTTTTTTTTGTCTTTATAAAATCGTTCGGCTAAAAATGCCCCAATAGGTATAGATAAAAATATAGGGGTAAGAATAGCAATACCTATTAATCCAAAACGATGTTTAATTCGTAGTACGCGTCTATTCGATTTTGTAAATATTTTCTTTGGATGTTTTGAAGTAAACCATTTTTCTTTTAATTGATCCCACCATTTTAATAAACCAGCACTCAAATAGGTAAAGACAACGGTTCCGAAAATGGCTCCAGTACAACTACTCATAAGCGCTAATATATAATTTGATTTATAGATAGCAATAACAGAAGGTATTCCAATTTTTGATAATGATATTGTGCAAGCAAGAGCGGCGGAAATAAATTTCCAAATTTCTATAGTATCCATGTTGTTTAGTACGTTATTATATTTTTACTCCATATGCTAAATCTCCGGCGTCTCCTAAGCCAGGTACAATATAGGAATGAGAGGTTAATTCTTCATCAATGGCTCCACACCATATCGTAAAATCTTTTGTAGGTAAATTTGCTTTTACAAAATCAACGCCTTGTTGACTACTAATGGCGGAAATGATATGGGTGTGTTTCGGTGTTCCTTTTTCTAAAATGGCTTTATAGGCTAATACAATGGATGAACCAGTTGCAATCATTGGGTCGCATAAAATTAATGTTTTACCATCTAAATGTGGACTAGAAACATATTCAACATGAATATCAAAACTATTGTCTTTATGATGTTTTCTATAGGCAGAAATAAAGGCGTTTTCAGCTTGATCAAAATAATTTAAAACACCAATATGCATAGGTAATCCTGCTCTTAATATGGTTGCAATTACTGGTTGATCCACTAAGTGAGATGTTTGAGCAATGCCCAACGGAGTTTGTGTTTCCCTAGTTTCGTAACTCAATTGTTTTGAAATTTCGTAACTCATAATTTCTCCCATTCGTTCTAAATTTCTTCGAAACCGCATACTGTCTTTTTGTATAGAAGTATCTCTTAATTCAGCAACAAATTGATTGAAGATAGAATGTTGTAATGATAAATTTTGTATCATAATTAGAAAGGTTGGTAAATTTAGACGCTCTAATTTAAAGTTTATAATCTATAAATTATAATTTTTCTTACTGACTAAAAACACACCAAAAATAATGCAGAGTGCAGATGCAATTTTGATTGGCGTTATATCATCCTTACCAAACGAAACGGCAATGAGCGTTGCTAAAAAAGGTTGAAAATATATATACATACTCACAACCGACGAACTTAATGCCTTGAGCGCATACATATTTAATAAATAGGCTAAAAAGGTAGTTCCTATGACAACAAAGGCCATTCCAAATAAAATATTGGACGATAAATGCAACCAATCCACTTCATATATAGCTGGTAAACCAAATGGCGCCATATAAATAAATCCAAATAAAAATAGCCATTTCATAACAGTGATGGTTTGATATTTAATCATATAAGGTTTTGCCATCACTACAAAAATAGCCCAAGACAGAGAATTAATTAAGGTCATGATATCGCCAACAAGTGTTTCGCTCCCAAAACTAAATGTATCTTTAAATAACAATAATAAAAGAGCTCCTGTTACACCCAATAGTAATCCACTAATTTTAAATATAGTTAGTCGCTCTTTAAAAACAATAATTGTAAATAACATCACTGCAATTGGATTACTAACCATGATTATGGCCGAATTAATGGGTTTTGTGAGACTAAGTCCATAAATAAAAAAAACTTGATTGATACAAACTCCAAATAATGCCAATACCATTAATTTTTTTAAATCTGTTTTTTCAATTTTTTCTGATTTTATAAAAAAAGAGAATGTCCAAAATAAAATGAAAGCACCAACAATACGAAGCATAACCAAACCGATTGGTTTAATGGCGTGTGGCATTAAATCTTTTGCAACGATATAATTTAAAGCATAAATTACTTGAGCAATAAATAAAGATACATGTGCTTTTACAGAAGAGTTCATTTTAGTTAACAAATATGCAGTATTATTTCCGAAATTTACCACATGATTTTTATTGACCACTTAAAAAATAAAATTGAATTAGCGCACATTCCCAAACGAATTGTCTCCTTGGTTCCGTCTCAATCTGAATTATTGTGGGATTTAGGTTTGCAAGACGAACTCGTTGGCATTACAAAATTTTGTATTCATCCTCCAAATATGTTTAAACTTAAAGATAGAGTAGGTGGAACAAAAACACTTAATCTTAATAAAATAAGAAGTTTGAAGCCTGATTTAATTATAGGAAATAAGGAAGAAAATGAATATGCTCAAATAAATGAATTACAAAAGGAATTTCCAGTTTGGATGAGTGATATTTATAATTTGAAAGACGCCTATAAAATGATTAGTGATATTGGTGAATTAGTAAATAAAAAAAATGAAGCTAATGTATTGATTTCAGAAATTCAAAAGTCATTTTCATTAATCAAAAAACACCACAAAACAGTTTTATACCTCATTTGGAAAAATCCCTATATGGCTGCGGGTAAGTCAACATTTATTGGTGACGTATTAAATGAAATGGGTTTAATGAATGTTTTAGAAACTAATGATTTACGATATCCAGAAGTATCATTAGAAAATATAAAAAATTTAAATCCGGAATTAATTTTTTTATCATCAGAGCCATTTCCTTTTAATGAAAAACATATCAATGAATTAAGGCAAATAGCTCCAAATGCTACAATTAAATTAGTAGATGGAGAGTTATTTAGTTGGTACGGAAGTCGGTTATTAAAAAGTGTAACTTATTTAAATCAATTAGAATTATGATTCTTTAAATGCTTGATTTAAGCGTTTTAATAACAAAAACATAATGCCGGTTGCAATTAACAATAATAGGCAGTTTACTAAAAAGAAATTGCCTTTATCATCAAATTTATCCCAGTTTTTTGCTAAAACACCACTCAACTTATTTCCAATGGCAGTTGCTAAGCTCCAACCGCCCATCATTAATGCAGTAAATCTTAAAGGCGATAATTTAGAAACCATGGATAATCCCATTGGACTTAAAAATAACTCGCCAATGGTGATAACGCCATAACTACCTACGAGCCACATCGCACTTACTTTATTTATTCCGTTATTGGAGTAATGAACGGCTAAAACCATAACTAGCGTTGATAAAGCCGAAATTAATAACCCGAAGGCTATTTTGGTTGCTGTGGTTGGTTCTTTTTTCTTTCGTCTTAAAAAGCCAAAAAACATGACGATTAACGGTGTGAGCGTTACAACAAAAAATGGATTAATGGATTGAAATAATTCGGTAGGAATTAAGTTTAAAGATTTGTCTGGTTCTGGATATTTTTCGGGAGCTAAATTTTTAAAGTAAGATGGATATCCAAATTCTTTAATAGGTGTGCCATTCGCATCTTTTATCTTCCGAAAATGTTGATCAAGTTTAACAACGGAATCTTTTTTAGCCACAACTGAATTGTCGCATATATACATGGATTGTGTTGGTTTAACTAATGCACTTGGCATTTCACGGTCTGTATAAGAGTTGGCGTATGTTGTTAAGGCTGTTCCATTCAATTTAAATACTGCCCAAAAAACAATTACAATTCCAAATATGGTAAACATGGTTCCCATCGGTTTTTTCTCTTCAGTAGTGCAGCTTTTATAAACGGTATAATAAAAATAAATAACAGGAATACATGCAAATAAGAAGGCGTCTGTACTATCACTACCAAAAATCGTATCTGGAATCATCCAACCAATTACTCCAAATCCTACAGCTATTCCTAATACGGCTAAGAAACGCATGATCACTGGCTTGTCTTCAGCTGTTGGTTCTTTTCTAACATCCACATGCTTGTAGTGTTTCATACCAAACCAAAAAGTGATTACACCAATAAACATACCGCAACCAGCGGCGATAAAGGCCCAATTCCAACCATATTTAATGCGCATATAAGCAGCAATAAAATTGCATAAAAAAGCACCCAAATTAATACTCATGTAAAATAAATTATAGCCTGTATCTTTGTTAGCTTTGTATTGCGGGTCGTTATATAAGTTGCCTAATAACGTTGAAATATTTGGCTTAAAAAAACCATTACCAACAATCATAATACTCAGCGATGTAAAAAAAGCCCATTCCTCTCTGATGGAAAGTAAACAATAACCTATGCCCATTAAGATGCCACCAAAAGTTACAGAAAACCGATACCCAAATTTCATATCAGCTAACAATCCACCAACAAAAGGTGTTAAATACGCGCAAGCAATAAATGTTCCAAAAATATCAGCGGCTTTCGCATTTTCCCATCCAAAGCCTCCACTAACAGAATCGGTTGTCATATATAGGAAAAATATGCCAATCATTAAATAGTAACCAAAACGTTCCCAAAATTCTGTAAATGCTAAAAATAATAATCCTTTAGGGTGTTTTGATACTGATGACATAAGTTGTAATTTAAAATATAATAAAATAGATAGTTTTTCTTTAAAGATATTAAATATGCTTTACTTAATACTAAATTTATTAGATAATATAATTTTTGAAGTTTGAGTGTTTTTAATAATTATTGTAATATTTTTTGTTTCACTAGAAATACCTTCCACAAGCGTTTCAAAAAGGGTATCTTGTATGGTGTGAGAATATTGCATGCCAATAATTGGAACTAAAACATACGTATTAACTTTGTCTGTTTTATTTAACTTACCATTTTCGATCATGATTTTATGATGCGTGTTTAAACTATCAGGTATTTTAATAAAAAACAAATCGGTACTATTTTTAAAAATAGTATCATTTTTTACACCAATTTGATTAAATAAAAAACGATTGTCTTCTCTTTTTAATTTAATTTGGTGTTGACTTTTTAAATGAAAAGCACATAAAATATAAAGGAAAATCAGATTTATTTTTGCAACCATTTCTCTATTTCTGTTTGATCAAGGTGCATGTAATCAACCCAATTTTCAACAACGGAATTATTTACCATATAAATGGCTGGCATATCTAATCCAGCTAAATAAATAAAATTTTTCCCGTTTAAAATACAATACTGAATATCTGTGGCCTTGGTGTCTTCGAAAAATGGTTTAATTTTTTCATCTTCACCATTTAAGACCAAATACATACTAATGCTTGGTTTTTTTTCGTGTATGATTCGCAATTTTTTTGCAGCTATGCGGCAATGAGGACAACTCATGCTCATAAATGCAATAATGTGTTTCCCCTTACTTAAACTTGTTGGAGGAATGTTTTTTTTAGCGTCTTTATATAAACTATCTAGTTCTAGTTTAAAATGATCTTCTTTTTTGGTTAAGTATGCCGAAGAATAATCTAAATCAACGTAATTTAAAATGTGAGGTAAGGCAAACGAACCTAAAAATAAAACGCCCAATAACCATTTACTTATTCTTCCATAGTTTAATCCGTTGTAGTATTTATAAATAAAAAAGCAAGCTACTAATGTTATTCCATTTTTAATTAAAGCTTCAAGAGGTGTCATGGATATTTTATTTCCAAAACAGCCGCAATTACCATTATTGCCTGTATTAATAATAACAAATACTAAATACAAGCAAAATATGAGTAACGAAACGACCGTTAATTTAATAGTTAATCGCTTAATCAATAACCCGAAAATCAGTAGTAACCCAATAAAAAATTCTAAACCAATCATAAATCTTGCAATGAAAGGAGCTGTGCGCCAACCAGCAATACCAATGTCAACAAATGTAAATTCAAATGGCTCAATGGGTTGTAACTTTGCATAGCCGCTATAAATAAATAATAAGCCCATTGCCGAACTTATCATAAAAAGAAAAATGTTAAGTAAAAGTTGTTTTCTTGTCATAGATTACGAAGGTAATTATTTAAACATAAAAAAGCTCTCGTAAATTCATACGAGAGCTTTTTTTAATAACTTGTAATTTATTTTAATTTACAAGTTCCTGAAGCTGAAGTTGGCTGAGCAACTCCACCATAAGTTACAGTAGTTTTGCTACCGTTTTGAGCTTCACACCAAGTTTTAGCATCTTTTTTAGTGCTTTTTACTTTGGTAGTTGCAACATAACTAACTCCACCTAAAGAATCTGTACACTCACAAGTTCTGTCTTTACGGCATGATACCACTGAAATTGCTACGAAAGCAACTGCTAATAATGTAATTTTTTTCATTTTTTTTAGTTTTTAAAGATTAAGGCGTAAAATTAAATAATTATTTTCATAAAAAAAACATTTATCGAATAAAATTTAATTTTTAACTTATATTTATGTCAATTGGCCTATTTTGCTAAATATTTTAAATAACCCTATTTGAATTTTTAATAATAAAAAAAGCCCCCGTAAATTAATACGAGGGCTTTTTTTGAATCAAAAAATGATTAGTTTAGTTCGCAAGTAATTTCAACTTGAGTAGTAGTAGTTGCACCAGTAAGTGGGTTAACAACAACATTGTCATATTTACTGCTTAAGCAAGCTGCGCGAGCATCACCTTTTTTCGCTTTTGTGTAAGTGGTTTTTGAAACTTCAACGCCTGAAGATTTACAAGTACAAACTCTGTCCTTTTTGCAAGAAGCAAAAGAAATTGCTACAAAAGCAACTGCTAATAATGTAATTTTTTTTATAAATTTTTAATTTTTAAGATTACGGTGTAAAATTAAATAATTGTTTTAGTAATAAAATTTATCGAATAAATTTTATTATTAAACTTGTATTTATTCTAATTTATTTAATATATTAAATATTTTAAATAATCCTATTTGAATTTTAATAATAATCAAAAAAAAAGGTTTTCAAATGAATGAAAACCTTTTTAAATAATTTATTCAAAAATTATTTGATTTTGCAAGTAGTAGTACTAAAACCAGCATTTGATGTATTTAAAGCTTCACAAGAAGATGTAGCTTTCTTTTTAGTGTTTTTGATAGTAGTGCTTGTAACAACATCACCAGGAATAATAGTGTTAACAGTTGTACATTCACAATTGTAATTTTTTTTGCAAGAAGCAAAAGATATTGCTACGAAAGCAACTGCTAATAATGTAATTTTTTTCATTTTTTTTAGTTTTTAAAGATTAATAATATTACAAAATTATATAAATTTTATTTTTATTAATGTTAATTAACATTTTTAACATTTTTAACAATTTTTTATTTTAACTCTTGTTATTATTAATTACTAAAAGGTAGTATTAAATTTAACCGTGTATTGTTTCTTTTTTACTGTATTTTTTAAGCAGTTCAGCTTCATAATTAAGCCATTGTTGCCATCTAGCATCGATGTCTTCAACATGAGAACCATACTTGCGAGCAAACCCAATAAATAATGTATAATGCCCAGCTTCACTAATCATGAGTTCTTTATAAAATTGTTTTAAATCATCATCATTAATTTGTTCCGACAATAGTTTAAAACGTTCACAGCTTCTAGCTTCAATCATAGCACCAAATAAAAGTCTGTCAATTAAAACAATTTCTTGTTTATGACCTTTTCTCATAAATTTATGTAGTTCGCCAACGTATTCATCTTTTCTTTCAAAACCTAATTTAAAACCACGGTCTTTTATTTTTTGATGAACCAATTCAAAATGAGATAATTCTTCTTTTGCTAATTTTAGCATTTCATCTACTAAATCAGTATGGTAAGAAAAACTAATTAAAATAGAGATGGCGTTGGTTGCCGCTTTTTGTTCACAATAAGCGTGGTCAGTTAATATTTCTTCAATATTTTTTTCAACAATATTAACCCATCGTGGGTCTGTTTCAAGTTTTAATCCAAGCATACTATTTTAATTTTTTATAAAAGTAAAAAATTAATCTCTCAGCTTATCAAGTAAGGTATTTAAATTTTTTATTTCGGATGAAGATAAATTTTTAAACAATTCTTTAGGCATCTTATCCATATCATCCAAAGATTTTAGTAATTCTAAGCCTTTATCTGTAATGAGAATGTCAACACTTCTCCTGTCTTCTGGGCATTCGGTGCGAACGACTAATTTTTTAAGTTTTAATTTATCAATGATGCGAGATGCATCACTCATTTTATCGAGCATGCGTTCCTTTACCAATTTTACACTACTTGGTTTTGGATATTGACCTCTTAAAATTCTCAATACATTGTATTGCTGAATTGATATATCCACGTTTTTAAAATATTCAGCATGTTTAGAGTTCAGCCAATTACTTGTGTATAAAATATTAATAGTCAGTTTATGAGCCTCACTATTAAATTTCTTTTGATGTATTTCGTCTTCTAATTTCAATTTTCAGGTATAAAAAAAGTCCCTAGTTAAACTAGGGACTTTCAAAATTAAAATAAATTATTTAGCTTTTGTAATTTCTACGTTAAAATCTAATCTAACAGTCTCGCTCACTGCAACACCACCCGCTTCTATAAGGGCATTCCAAGCTAATCCAAAATCTTTACGATTAATTGAACCTATTACTTTAAAAGCATAACGCTCCATTCCGTATGGATCTTTTACAATTTTAGAGGCGCCAATCGCTGTTAAACTGATTGATTTAGTAACACCGTGCATTGTTAAATCACCTACTAACGTATAAGTTCCCTTAACTTTTCCCGGTTTCATAGATGTACTTTTAAAAGAAATTTTAGGGAATTGTGCTACATCAAAAAAGTCTGCACTTTTTAAATGGCCATCTCTTTTTTCATCATCTGTGTTAATACTTGCCGCATCCACATTAAAGAAAATAGATGCATCAGTAAAGTCAGCATCCGATTTTAATGAAGATACTTTGCCTTCATAAATTTTGAATTTACCTTCTGTTTCACTTACCATCATGTGAGTTACAGCGAAACCTAATTTACTATGAGATGCATCTACATTCCAGTTTGTTTGCGCAGTTGCGCTAATTGTAATTAATGTTGCTGCTGCTAATGTTTTAATGTTTGTTTTCATGTTTTAATAGTTTGTGTTTTAAATTTATCTTACAAATATATGTTATAACATTAGATGTTGCAACATTTAATTTGATGATATGATTAAATAAATGTTAAATAATAATAAATCAGGTTATGAACATGTAAACAGGTTGATAAAAACTGACTTGAAATTGATAAAAATTATACTAATTTTACGTTCAAATTTAAAAAGCAAATTATGAAAGACATTTTCTCTAAAATAGAACAAAACATGGGGCCAATTGGTGAACATTCAAAGGCGTCACATGGTTATTTCACATTTCCAAAGTTAGAAGGTGATGTATCGCCACATATGGGCTTTAGAGGAAAAAAATTATTGAATTGGAGTTTAAATAATTATTTAGGATTAGCAAATCATCCTGAAGTGAGACAGGCGGATATTGAAGGTGCTACAAAATTTGGATTAGCGTTGCCTATGGGTGCTCGTATGATGAGCGGAAATTCAGATTTACATGAAGAACTAGAAAAAGGTTTATCTAAATTATCAAAAAAAGAAGATACGATACTATGTAATTTTGGCTATCAAGCTGTTATTTCTGCTATTGATGCGCTAGTTGATAGACATGATGTGATTGTTTATGATGCTGAAAGCCATGCTTGTATTTTAGATGGCGTTCGTTTACACATGGGAAAACGTTTCGTATTTAAACATAATGATGTTGAAGATTGTGAAAAACAGTTAGTAAGAGCGCAACGGTTAGTAGAACAAACTGGTGGTGGCATATTAGTAATTACAGAGGGAGTTTTTGGAATGCGAGGAGATCAAGGAAAATTAAAAGAAATTGTTGAATTAAAGAAAAAATTCACTTTTCGTTTATTTGTTGATGATGCTCATGGCGTAGGTACAGTTGGTCCAAATGGAGGAGGAACTGGCGAAGAACAAGGATGTCAAGATGGTATTGATATTTATTTTGGAACGTTTGCAAAATCATTCGCTTTAATTGGAGGATACATTAGCTCTACAAAACAAGTAGTAACGTATTTACGTTATAATATGCGTTCACAAATTTTTGCCAAATCTTTGCCAATGCCTTTAGTATATGGTTTATTAAAAAGATTAGAGTTGATTAATAAACATCCTGAATACCGTACACAATTATGGTTAGTGGCAGGAGAATTACAAAAAGGATTAGTTGAATCAGGTTTTGATATTGGAGTGACAAATACTCCGGTTACACCAGTATATATGAGAGGTTCAATTCCTGAAGCTACAAATATGGTGATTGACTTACGTGAGAATTTTGGTATTTTCTGTTCAATGGTTGTTTATCCTGTTATACCTAAAGGCATGATTATATTAAGATTAATTCCAACAGCTATGCATACTTTAGAAGATGTAAAATATACAATTGAAAGTTTTTCTAAAATTAAAGATAAATTATATGGCGGTGAATACGCAGCTGCTGAAATTAGAGAAGGATTCTCTCAAGCATTATAAAGGTATTATTATCCTACTATTCACCCTATTTTTCTAAAGAGAAATAGGGTGTTTTTTTGTTTTATTATTTTCATTTAGTATAAATGACTATTTGTTTAGTTTAAATTTATTAACTGTTTTTGTATTAAAACCCTTATAAATTAAGATAATTAAGTTATTTACAAAATTGTGTTTTAAAATAATCGACAAATTAGTTTGTAGTTATGAAAATTATCTGCTTATTTGCCGCATAATTTTGAAACTATGATAGCAATCGCTGATATTAAAATAGAAAAAACAAAAAATAGTCGTGTTACAAATTACGATGTAAATGATGTTCCATTTGGGAAATGTTTCTCCGACCACATGTTTATTGCAGAATATGCCGATGGCAAATGGCAAAAAGCAAGTATTTCGCCTTATCAAGATATGCCAATGAGTTATGCGATGTCAGCTTTACATTATGGCCAAGCTATATTTGAAGGCATGAAAGCTTATAAATCTACAACTGGAGAAGTAAGTATTTTTAGACCTTTAGAAAACTTTAATAGAATTAATAAATCCGCTATTAGAATGGCGATGCCAGAAATTCCTGAAGAAATTTTTATGGGTGGTTTAATTGAATTGTTAAAATTAGACTCTGCTTGGATTCCAACTTCAGATACTGGTTCTTTATACATTCGACCTTTTTTAATTGCAACCGATGAGGCTATTGGTGTTAAAGCGAGTGATACCTATAAATTTGTAATTATTACGTGTCCTGCTGGTAAATATTATACAGAACCAATTAAAGTATTAATCGAAACAAATTATATCAGAGCAGTTGAAGGTGGAATTGGTTTTGTAAAGGCTGCTGGAAATTACGGTAGAAGTATGTATCCAACACGATTAGCTCAACAAAAAGGATATCAACAATTAATTTGGACAGATGGAAAAACACATTCTTTTGTGGAAGAATCAGGAACCATGAATTTAATGTTTGTCATTGGAGATACTTTGGTAACACCGGCTTTAAGCGATACTATTTTAGCAGGAATTACGCGTAACAGTGTATTAGCATTGGCAAGAGAATGGGGAATGAAAGTTGAAGAGCGTAAAGTTTCTGTAGTAGAAATAATAGAAGCACATCAAAAAGGCATTTTAAAAGAAGCCTTTGGTGTAGGAACAGCAGCTACTATTGCCCAAATTATTGGAATTGGATTTCAAGATGATTATTTCCCTTTGCCTGCCGTTGAAGAAAGAACATTCTCTCCAAAAATTGACGAAACATTGCGAAATATTCGGAAAGGAAAAATAGAAGATAAATTTAATTGGATGTTTAAAATTGCTTAGTTTTAAGTATAAGTATATTTTAAAAACTACGTTTTAATGTGATAATTGTTCAAAACATTATTTTATAAAACAATTCAAACATTTAAATTTGTAGCTCTTTTAAATCTATTAAATTAATTATAATAAATGAAATTTTTAGCAAGTATAAATGTAATGCCATTGAAAGCATTGCTTGATCCTCAAGGTAAAGCCGTTACAGGTTCTATGAAAAATTTAGGATTACCAGAAATTGAAAATGTAAGAATTGGAAAGCACATGACCATGGAAATCGATGCAGTTTCCAAAGATGTAGCTTCCAACAAGGTTGATGAAGCTTGTAAAAAACTACTTTGTAATCAAATTATGGAGTTTTACGAATTTGAATTAACTGAATGTTAAAATTAATTAAAAATAAATATTAAAAAATAAAAATATGTCATATCTTTTCACATCAGAATCAGTATCAGAAGGCCACCCAGATAAAGTTGCCGATCAAATTTCAGACGCATTAATTGATAATTTCTTAGCTTTTGATCCTCAAAGTAAAGTAGCTTGCGAAACGTTAGTTACCACTGGTCAAGTTATTTTAGCGGGCGAAGTTAAATCTAAAGCTTATTTAGATGTTCAAGAAATTGCTCGTGAAGTCATTCGTAAAATTGGATATACCAAATCTGAATATATGTTTGAAGCAAACTCATGCGGTATTTTATCCGCTATTCATGAGCAATCTGCAGACATTAATCAAGGTGTTGATCGTAAGAAAAAAGAAGAGCAGGGTGCTGGTGATCAAGGTATGATGTTTGGTTATGCAACTAACGAAACAGCAAATTACATGCCTTTAGCATTAGATTTAGCGCATGGTATTTTGTTAGAATTAGCAGCTCTTCGTCGTGAGAATAAAGCTATTAAGTATTTACGTCCTGATGCAAAATCTCAAGTTACTTTAGAATACGATGATAACAATACACCTATCCGTATTGATGCTATTGTAGTTTCTACTCAACATGATGATTTTGATGCTGAAGGAAAAATGCTAGCTAAAATTAAAAAAGATATTATTGAAATTTTAATTCCAAGAGTTAAAAAGAATTATCCAAAATACGCTCATTTATTTAACAACAAAATTAATTACCATATTAATCCAACAGGAAAGTTTGTTATCGGTGGACCTCATGGCGATACTGGCTTAACTGGTCGTAAAATCATTGTTGACACC
The DNA here is from genome assembly GCA_044340865.1 of Bacteroidia bacterium. GTDB lineage: Bacteria > Bacteroidota > Bacteroidia > B-17B0 > Aurantibacillaceae > UBA4416. Next base: position 20,528 of record JBIISW010000022.1, read on the forward strand.
TACGGTGGAAAAGGTGCTCACGGTGGTGGTGCATTTTCAGGAAAAGATCCAAGTAAAGTTGATAGAAGCGCGGCCTATGCAACACGTCATATAGCTAAAAATTTAGTAGCTGCTGGTGTTTGTTCTGAAGTTTTAGTGCAAGTATCTTATGCAATTGGTGTTGCTCAACCAATGGGTATTTTTATTGATACTTACGGAACAGCAAAAGTTAAAATGACAGATGGCGAAATTGCTAAAATTGTTCAAAAAGTATTTGACATGCGTCCTTACTTTATTGAACAACGTTTTAAATTACGCACACCAATGTATAGTGAAACTGCCGCATACGGCCACATGGGACGTAAAAATGAAATTGTAACTAAAACATTTAAATCTCCTGATGGAAAAGTAAAAACCATGAAAGTTGAATTATTTACTTGGGAAAAATTAGATTATGTTGCTAAAGTGAAAGCAGCTTTCAAAATTAAATAATCGTTATTTTTATTAGACCAACAAACGCCCTAAAAGGGCGTTTGTTGTTTACACTAAACAGCAATTTGTTAAAAATGGGCTATGCTAAAAAATAAGTTATTTTATTATTCTAAAAAAGATTAAATTTGAACAAACAAAACTTTCTAAGTATGAAAAAATTAGCAAAAATCTCTTCAATCATTTTACTTCTTGTATCTTCAATTAGTGTAAATGCTCAAGTTGTTCTATTTTCAGAAAATTTTGACGGAGTTGCTGCGCCTTCATTACCAGCAAGTACTCAATTAATTGCAGGAACTGACGATTTTATTGAAACAACTTCATTTTATTCTTGTACTGTTCCAGGATCATCTGCATCAAATATGCTTTATTCCAATGTTATTGGTTCGCCAGGTATAACCCAAGGATTTTATTTTGGACCATTAAATGCCTCAGTTTTTACAAATTTAAAAGTTTATTGGAATGGCTTTAGGCAGCCAAATTCTCCAACATTGAGCTTATCCTTTAGCACAGATGGTTTAGTTTATACTAATGTTCCATATACTGACGTAACAAATGATGTTATATGGTATTCTTTAAACCCAGTATTTTTACCCGCAGCTTCTTTTACCTGCCCAACTTTATACATTAAATTGGAATATGATTGTGCAACAGGTGTTGAAACTTTTGGAATAGACGATTTTGTGGTAGAAGGTGATCAAAATTCGAACTATTATTGGAAAGGCTTTGGAGATTTAGACGTATTAAGCTCATGGGGCAAAAATACAAATGGTACGGGTGCTACGCCTCCAGATTTTTTAGGTCCAAATAAAACCTTTAATATTATAAATGGCACTTCTGCAACGATTGGTGGTGATTGGACCTTAGGTACAGCCGTTAATGTGATTGTTGGTGATACTGCCGCAGGGCCAAGTGTTAATTTCACAATTCCACCAACCTTTTCTATTTCTATTAATTCGGCTAGTAGTTCTTCATTGATAGTTGCTAATAATGCAACTTTAACATTACAAAATCCGGTTATGCCTTCATCTACAGATTTAGTCTTAAAAACAGGATCTACGGTTGATTATAACCAATCTTCATTGGTCAACGTTATTCAAAAAACGCATTACAATTTAACTGTTTCAGGTACATCACCAAAGAAACAACCTTTGTTTGGTGGATTTACTGTTAATGGTATTTTGAATCTTAATGGAACAGACTTTGAAACTACACCAGGTTGGACGTTAAGACTAAACGGAACGATTGCTGGTTCTGGAGCTATTGTAACTGCAACAAATTCTCCTATTACAATTGGAGGAACTGGGCCTTTAGGAATCATTACCTTTACATCGGCTTCTCTTCCAATTTCTTGTGGAAATTTATTTATAACTAGAACAGTCTCAGGTTCTTTGACTTTAGGATCTGATTTAGAAGTAAATGGTATTTTTCAGCAAACCAACGGTAGTGTC
>JBIISW010000256.1:0-2537 GCA_044340865.1 Bacteroidia bacterium
TAACTTTAAAAAAGCTCATTACTTTTCCAGCTTCCATAGTAAATGGTTCAATTAAAGGCTCTGCAACATCGAGTTTAACTATTTCAGGTAGTGGAAGTATTACTAATAGTTTACTAATGGATCAAACAAGCGCAACCACAAGAGCACTTTATGATTTAGAAATGAATCGAACTGGAGCAACATTAATTGCGGGTAATACGCTAGATATTTTAAATTCAATCACACCCACATCAGGTGATATAGATTTTAATGGAAACGTGACCTTAAAATCAAATAGTGCTTCTAAAGCACGTTTAGGCATTGTTGGTGGTAGTGTATCAGGTAATTTGAAAGTTGAAACGTTTATACCAGGTGGTTCAGCAGGATGGGCTATTTTAGGACCAGCTGGCGTAAGTGGTTTAAGTGTTACAAACTGGGATGGCGGAGGTGGTAGTTCTACTTCCATTGCTATGACTTGCAGTGGTTGTATTAACAATGAAGTTTCGGCAGGTGGATATTTTGTGTCTATTCAAAACGATCCACTGGCTAATGCGGTTTATACAGAGTTAACAGCTAGTTCTCCTTTAATTCCTGGTGAAGGCTATTGGGTATATGTTGCTAATAGTTTAACTTCAGCTTCTGATATTACTCAAACAACTTCAGGCCCAGCTGTAACAGGAAATGTTTCATCTACTAATGGATTAAAAGCTAATCCTTATCCTTCTCCAATATCAGTAAGTAGTTTGCAAGGACATAATGGAGGTTTATCTTCAGTTGATATTTATGATGCGAATACAGGAAATTACACGGCATACAATGGCGGAATTCCATCAGATGAAATTCCAATGGGACAGGGCTTTTATGCAAATGGAATAGGGGCAGGATTAATTGATTTTTTAGAATCTGATAAAATTGCTGGTAACACTTCATTGAGCAGATTGGCTTCTACTACTGCAACAATTGGTAATGTTTTGCAATTAAATTTAAATGGACCGTATGATAGTGATAAAACTTATATACGCTTTCATAGTGCTGCAACTTCTGGTTTTGATAGAACATTAGACGCTTATAAACGATATTCAACTCCGGGTTATTTAGGATATCCAGGCCCTTATTCAAAATATACAACTATTGCAACTGTAAATTCAACGAATGATTATGCTATTAATAGTTTACCATATGCTTTAACTATTGACGCTGTTATACCAGTTGTTGTTAAGGTTTCTGCAACAGGCCAATATACAATAGCACCAACTACATTATATGACATAGCTCCAACCGCATGTGTTATCTTAAAGGACAAGTTATTAGGTGTTGATCATAATCTTAGAACTGGAAGTTATATTTGTAACATAAATGATACAACCTCTGTTGCTCGTTTTGAATTAAAAATTTGCGCTGATATTACGGCGGGAATCAATGAAGTGAAACCGTCGAATTCAGATATACAAATTAGCCAAGATCTTTATGGCGCTTATGTAAAAACAAAATTTGAAACATCTACTAAAGCAACTATTTCTGCTTATAATATGATGGGACAAAAAATCATGACTGATAAAGAAATTGAAGGTAAAGAAAATACAACTTATTTAAATCTAGGAAATACCGAATCTCAGATTGTGATAATTAGAGTAACAACTGCAAAAGAAAGCGTCGTTAAAAAAATCTATATCAACTAAAGATTAACTTTATAAAAAAAAAGCGACTTTAAGTCGCTTTTTTTGTTTTCAACTTTTTGTTCTACTTCCTAATTCAATAATTGCTAAATCTTTTATTTCCGTATCATCAATCACAAAACGTAAAGCTGTTTTTATTTGATGGAACCCATGATTACCGCATGCCCCAGGATTTAAATGGAGCACTTCATATTTTTGTTGATACATAACTTTAAGAATATGTGAATGCCCGCAAATGAAAATTTTCGGCTTTTCAATTTCTAAAATATCTTTTACTTCTTTTAAATAGTTAGTTGGTTGGCCACAGATGTGTGTGATATAAACTTTTACATTTTCGCAATTAAAAATCAAATGTTTTTTAAACTCTTTGCGCAATTCGTTCCCATCAATATTGCCGTAAACAGCTTGTAGAGGTTTTATTTTCCTTATGGTGTCAGTTAATTCACAATTACCAATATCACCGGCATGCCACACTTCGTCGGCTTCATCAATATGCTTTAAAAGTTTATCATCTAAGAAACTATGTGTATCTGATATCAATAAAATTTTGCGCATAATAGGATTTAAATCGAGCTAGTGTTTAGATAGTATAAAAGTACTTTTAAAATGCAAAAAAATGTGAATTTTGGGATTACTTTTATTGACTAATCGTATTTATGCATACATTTGCACTTTAAACATTTAAATTAATGAAAACAATAAAATTAGCAATTATTGCAGTTGTTATATCAGCAGCAAGTTTATTTACAACTACAGGTTGTTCAAGTGAGAATGATGAAAATCCTTTAGCAGATAGTTTATCAGGAGTTAATGGTGAGTTAAACGGACAATTATCTCAAAAAGAAAAAGCATTACAAGAGTTTATCAATTCTTTCAATGAGA
>JBIISW010000119.1:0-7690 GCA_044340865.1 Bacteroidia bacterium
TATTACCAGTATTAGAAAAAGCTGTTGGAACTGGTAAACCAATTTTAATAATTGCAGAAGATATTGATGGAGAAGCATTACAAACCTTAGTTGTAAACCGCTTACGTTCGAATTTAAAAATTTGCGCTGTAAAAGCCCCAGGATTCGGAGATAGAAGAAAAGCTATGTTAGAGGATTTAGCTATTTTAACAGGCGGTATTTTTATAGCAGAAGACAGAGGTTTCCTATTAGAAAACGCAGATTTAACGTTCTTAGGAAAAGCAGAAAAAGTTACTGTTGATAAAGATAATACAACTATAGTTGGTGGTGCTGGTAAAAAAGCAGATATCACAGCTCGTGTGAATCAAATCAAAGCTCAAATTGAATCTACTACGTCTGATTACGATAAAGAAAAATTACAAGAGCGTTTAGCTAAATTAGCTGGCGGTGTTGCTGTTCTTTATGTTGGAGCAGCTACTGAAGTTGAAATGAAAGAAAAGAAAGACCGTGTTGATGATGCTTTAGCAGCTACTCGTGCAGCAGTTGAAGAAGGCATTGTACCAGGAGGTGGAGTTGCATATATTCGCGCTATTGCATCTTTAGATAAATTAAAAGGTGTAAATGAAGACGAAAACACTGGCATTCAAATTGTACGCCGTGCCATAGAAGAACCATTGCGTCAAATTTGTGCAAACTGTGGAATTGAAGGTTCTATTGTTGTACAAAAAGTTAAAGAAGGAAAAGATGATTACGGATTTAATGCTCGCACCGAGAAATACGAAAACTTACTAAAAGCTGGTGTTATTGATCCAACTAAAGTAAGTCGTATCGCTTTAGAAAATGCAGCTTCTGTTGCAGCGATGTTGTTAACTACAGATTGCGTATTAGCTGAGAAAAAAGAGGAAGGTGGCGCTGCAATGCCAATGGGTAACCCAGGAATGGGTGGCATGGGCGGAATGATGTAATTATCATTGCCGAAAGGGTCACTGAGGCTCTAGAAGTGATGCTCTAAAACCAAAATATAATTTAAAAAACGCTCCGAAATACATCGGGGCGTTTTTTGTTTTTCTAACTAATATCTTCGGACTTGTATTTAAAATTAAGGCCACTTACTTTTCATAAATCCAATCACATTACCATAAGCCTTACCCTCAATAGTATATGGAGTACCGTGTATTATTCTAAAAGATTGACCTAATTTACTCGTCCAAAAACCTTTATATTTCCCTTGTGTATGCTGGCGTGCTGCATGAGTAACTACATCGGGAGTTCCATATAAACAGATCTTTCGAAAACCATCTTCATACTCACAATTTTCGCAAGCCTCATAACCTTTTTTAGAGAAAATGAATTCCAATGTTTCCCTTTTCATATTATTAGGAGCATTGTAGGGCCAATTTACCGTGGTTCCATCAAAGCGAAAAATAGGCCGTTTTTCTTCTGGAATAGCCTCCCACCATTCATTATCAACGCATGCAGCCCATGCTATACAATTATAGCTGGCATCAGCATCCCCATCAATAACAAAATTTGAGTCATTCTGTAAGACAGGAAAGTGAGAAATAGCGAATTTCCTATTTACGTCGGAGTTGAGCATAAAAGAAACTTAGGAAATTTGCCCCAATCTATATAATTTAACCCAAGCTTTACAAGCTTCACTAACTGTTTGTCTACTTGAAGACTTTAACTTAGCTTTATAAATGATATTTAATGCCCAAACTAGTGAACTAGGCCTTGCTTCTATCTCATCAATAATAAATGGAATCGCCTTTTGACCCATCGATATTATTTGCTGAAAACTCTGGTCTTCAACTATATCAATAATAGAAGAAGAAAACATTGTTCTTAATTGCCATTCGTCTTTTAAATTTAAAAACTTCTCCTTTAAGTATACTTTTTCAACATACACTTTGTAGTCTTTAAAATCATTCATTTCAAAGTTTTTTTCACTTTGTTTATTTGTTGATTCTGTCAGAACAAATTGAACAATTGCTGGTGGTAAAGGATTGATTGTTATGGCCATTTTATTTAATTAAATTTTTTGTTTCTTCTGTTAATGTATTATTAAATATAGAATTTTTTTCTTGTCGAAGATTTTCAAATACTTCCCAAATCACTTTTTCATCATTCTCAATATTATCTAATCTTATTACATCTATATCTAAAAAGTAAGGGATATGATTTTCAATAGGCTGACCCAAAGTATGTGTAATGTTTGCTAAGTTTTTATCTTTAAATGTCTGATAAGTCATATTGAATCCACTTATATTAGTATCAGAATTGTTGTGTATATATGTCTTAAAATATTTATTTAATAAAAAACTTTCATTTGGCAAGTTGATTTTATTTATAAATCTTGCTGATAAACCTAACAACTTTATTTCTCCGAAATGTTTGGAAAATAAATCCCAATACTTTTTTAATTCTAAACTAAAAGATTCCCAACCAGGATATTCACTCTCTTTTAATTCCAGTGAGAAACGTTGGGTTCCAACATCTAAGACCTTCTCTTTATCGGAGGATTCAAATACAACCCCGTTGATTTCACTTTTATCAATTGACACCTTAGTTTCAGCCTTTGGGTCGAGCTTAATATTCTGGGTTACATTATCACTAATAAACTCAAATTCCTTTTTTAAACCCTGCCCAATTTCTCGAATTTTCTTTACGTCGAAATTTTCTATTTTTTCATAACGTAATTGAATAATCGCTAAGATTATTGGTGCTTTTGTGTAAATCGTTGAATTTTCAGATGTTGCCATTTAAATTAGATATAATACAAATTTACAAATAAAAATTAAAAATAAATATACGTATACGTATAATTTTATACATTTGTAACATTGAAATCTTACAATTATATATTTGATATTTCTGAAGATACTGAAAAAGTCATTGATATAATGCAAAAAAAACTTTTCAGCAGCAAAGACACCAACCTGTCCTTCCGAACCATAAACCATTATTTAGATTTGGGACTTCTTAATAAAAAAATCGGGGGCGGTGTTTGGCTGAGAGTATCTGGAATTGATTTAATATGGATAAAAGTAATAATTCACCTAAGAGAATTTGGCGTCAATTTGAATAAAATACAGGAGCTTAAACGACAGATTTTTGAAACTGGTAGATTTGGCAAAATTGATAAAACTAATTTTCTTACAGCCTCATTTGAAGTGGAAATAGCAAATGCTATTATAAAAAGGTATGAACTTAACTTAACCATATTTCAGGATTTCACTTATGCCTTTCAGGATAGTCAATTACAAAAACAAAAAAATTCAAAACAGCTCTCTAAAGAAGCTTATATAATTATACCACTTTTTGACAGCATTAAACAAACATATCAATTAGTGAATAACAAAATAAAATAGATACAACATAATTACTACCATGCACCACTTCTGCTCTGCTTCATATTTAATGTTGTGAAAAGAATATCTAATTAACTATTTAACAAGGGTGGTTAATAGTTTTCAACCTAAACTTAAAATCGTTGAAAAGTAATTGACTCCACTCCAATGAAATGATAATTTATTTACATTAGAAAAGGAAAGTTAGTTTACCTTTACTAGTGTAACCATAACCCGACATTTTAGCTTAAGCGAAAGATGGGATACGGGAGAGCCGAACCTAATTAAAAAATCGAAAAGCTGCTTTTTTCAAGTGGCTTTTTGGTTTTAAAACCAACTCCTAATGAACTATTTTCCTTCAATCCAATTTGTTATTTCGGAATCCATTGGCTTAACAGAAGAAGGTAAATATTTCACTAAATTCCCTTTCTCATCAATCAAAAATTTGTTGAAATTCCATTTAACGACTGCATCCAATACACCGTTTTCGTTTTTCTTCGTCAACCAATTGTAAACTGGGCTACTTGCAATGGTAACTTTTTCCATCATTTGAAAAGTTACACCGTAATTTTTTTTGCAAAACGATTTAATTTCTGATCCTGTTCCAGGTTCTTGTCCGCCAAAATCATTACATGGAAAACCAATAACAACAAAATTACGTGTACTATACTTCTCAGATAAGGCTTGTAAATCTTTGTATTGTGGCGTATAGCCGCATTCCGAGGCTGTATTGACAATTAATACTTTTTTACCTTTTAAATTAGCAAAATCAAAGATTTTACCTTCTAATGTTTTTGCTGTAAAACTATGTAAGTTTTTTGTACTTGATGTAAAGGCCATTGCGATAAATGTTAATGAGATAATAAATAAATTTTTCATAGTAAATTAGATTATGTTTAGAGTTACAACAAATGTAATGTAATAGTGTTTAAAATGTTTTTATTTATGTAAATTTGGGCCGAATTGCAACCAACTAAAAACATACTTGAATCTGAAACTATTATTTATAGTAAGTTAAGTTCTTACTTTAAACTAACAAAGTTTACATTATCTGCATTAGTTGTATTTTCAGCAGTTATAACATATTTTACTGTTGCAGAAGAATTTCAAATTCAAAAAATTATTGCACTTTGTATTGGAGGTTTTTTAGTTACTGGCGCAGCCAATGGCTTTAACCAAATTATTGAAAAAGATCTAGATGCTTTGATGAACCGTACAAAAAAAAGACCTTTACCAACATCAAACTTATCAAAAACAGAAGCCTTTATTTTTTGTTTAACACTAGCTTTAATCGGAGTTTTTTTATTGGCAGTGTTTTGCAATTTATTGAGTGGTCTTGTTGGCTTCATATCAATTTTATTATACGCTTTAATTTATACACCACTAAAACGTAAAACACCTTTTTCTGTATTTATAGGAGCCTTTCCAGGAGCTTTCCCTACTTTAATAGGGGCTGTGGCAGCTACCGACGGATTTGGTCAAATTCATTTTTTTGGTGTGTTATTGTTTTTTATTCAATTTTTTTGGCAATTCCCACACTTTTGGGCTATTGCATGGGTAAGTCACGATGACTATCAAAAGGCTGGTTTTTTTATGCTTCCATCAAAAGGAGGAAGGGACAAAAGTTCACGCTCACAAATTTTGATTTATACTTTAGCATTATTTCCTTTATCCTTAACTCCTTATTTTTTTGAACAAACTGGTTGGATTTCAGCAACAATAGTCAGTGCAATGGGAATTGTTTTTATATATCAAGCATTTCAACTTTATAAATCAGGTACTATTGAAGATGCGCGTAAACTTATGTTTGGTTCATTTGTTTACTTACCAATTGTACAATTGGCCTTAATGACAAAATTTTAAAATAAAACATATGAAAGAGGAAATCTATAAAGCTAGCCCAACTGTAAAAGCAGAAATAGCTGAAGCAAAAAAGAAAGCATCCAAATCATTGATTTGGATTGGCATAATAAGCATCCTTATGATTTTTGCAGGATTAACAAGTGCATACGTTGTAAGATCCGATACTGGAAATTGGTTAATATTTGAATTACCAAATACATTTTATTTAAGTACGGCTGTAATTATTGCAAGTAGTTTGAGTTTATATGTTGCTTTACAAATGGCAAAAAAAAATAATCAAAAAGGCATAATATATGGAGTTTTAGTAACTTTCATATTGGGAATACTATTTACCTATTTACAATACTTAGGTTGGTGTCAATTACGATCTGTTGGAATCGTTTTTGCAGGAAAAGCTTCAAATGCATCAGGCTCTTTTTTATATTTATTAACTTTTTTGCATTTAGCTCACCTCTTTGCTGGCTTAATTTCACTTTTAGTGACTTTAAAAAACAGTATCAAAGGCAGGTATAATGCGGAGAATACACTTGGTTTAGAACTTTGTTCAATTTATTGGCACTTTCTTGATATTTTGTGGGTGTATTTGTTTTTATTTTTGTTATATATTCGTTAAACTTGCACCATATTTAGTTAAAAAAATTTAAAACATAATTTGTAGTATGTCTCACAGTACAGAAATCGATTCAAAAGACGCTTGGGGTGGCGGTCAATCACCATTAAAAGTAAGTTACGGTAAAATGATGATGTGGTTTTTCCTCGTATCAGATGCTTTAACTTTTGGTGGATTATTAACTTCTTATGGATTTATCCGTCATAAATATGCAGACGTTTGGCCAAAAGCTGAAAATGTATTTACACATTTTCCTTTTATTGAACAACATTTGCCATTAGCTTATGTAGGATTAATGACTTTTATTTTAATTATGTCATCTGTAACTATGGTTTTAGCAGTTGAAGCTGGACATCGTAATGATAGACGTAAAGTAACCATTTGGATGTTTTGGACTATTGTTGGTGGAGCTACCTTCGTTGGCTCACAAGCATGGGAATGGTATCATTTTATTGTTGGGACTGATACAGGAGCTTTAAGACATGTTTGGAGTCAAGAATTAGGAACGTATGTTGAACAAACAGTATATGGAGCAAACATGACTGTAAACGAATACGGAGTTCCTCAATTTGCTAACTACTTTTTCTTCATTACTGGATTCCACGGATTCCACGTTTTTTCAGGAGTTATTATTAATTTAATTATTTTCTTAAACGTATTGAATGGAACTTACGAAAAGCGTGGTCACTACGAAATGGTTGAAAAAGTTGGTCTATACTGGCATTTTGTAGATTTAGTATGGGTATTCGTATTTACCTTCTTCTATTTATTGTAATAAATCATTAATTATTTAACATTCAAAATTTAACATTCAAAATTTATTTATTATGTCAGAATTTCACGACGATTATCCATCATACGAAACATTAGCTCATCATAGCGAAGAAGAAGGAAAGAAAACAAGAAAAGTATTATGGCGAGTATTTTGGTACATGCTAGCCATCACAATTTTTGAATTAATAATTGGTTCAATGGCTCCAAGTAATGGCTGGAGTGGTACTTTATGGTTAAAATTATTATTTATCGGTTTAACGATTTTGAAAGCTGGCTTCATCGTCATGGCATTTATGCACTTAGGTCATGAAACAACTTTTATGAAATACGTCATATTACTACCATACGCAATATTTATTTCATATGCGATTTTCATCATCTTAGATGAAGGCGTTTATAGCGGAGAATCTATTAACCGCACTAAGGTTGATCCTTTATTAATTAAACAGCAACAAGATTTAAAAGCAGGTCATGGCGCTCATCACTCAGAGAATGCTAGTCATGAAGGGCGCACAGAAGAAGCTCATCACTAAAAAAATCAAAACCGTTAGAATTTTCTAACGGTTTTTTTTATGATTATATTTTAGTATTAAAATTAATTTTATTTTAATCCGTGTTCCCTTTTTCTCTTAAATAAGGCGTCATCTAACGAAATAAATTTTAAGAAAATTTCAAATCCTCCATTCCCTTTACTTACCTTATAATATCTAGATACATTATAATCGTATGAAATTCCAATGGCATATTTTCCCATATCTAAATTTACTTGAGGAACAATAGCATCTCCTACTCTAAAAAATAATCCAAAGTTTAATCCAGACTCTGATGAGATTCCTGTTATTTTGGTTGCGTTTTTGAATCTATATCGCATCAATGCTCCTAAGTTTATTTCAGTAGCAGATGCTTGTTTAATATAAATTAAACTTGGTAAAACCGAAAACTTAGAATCTTCTATATCATAACGAACTTGAACATTTCCCACAATGCGCATTGGCAATGTGTAATTTGAACCTGAACCAAAACTTTGAGTTGGTTTATTAAGGTGATGAATTGCACCACCAATTTTCAAGGAAAAAATATCATCACGAAGCATTTCAGCATTCGCACTCGAATA
>JBIISW010000120.1:0-7563 GCA_044340865.1 Bacteroidia bacterium
GTATCAGTTTCTACGGTTAATGAATTGCCATTACCAAAAGATTTAAAGGCTAAACAGAGAGAAGTTGAACAAACAAATGCCTACAGAGTAGATGGAGAATTATACAATGCATTAAAAGATAAAGCAGATGTAGAAGACCATAGAGGTAAATTTGGGTTCTAGTTCATTTTATATTTAGGATTAAAAAAGGTCGATACTTAAATGTATCGACCTTTTTTTTGAAATAAACCATTTATAAACTGATGAAATCTCAATTTGTAAATAATATTTAATTTACTGAAAATCAAATACTTAAAAAATATTTCGATTTTTTTTTAAATAAATGGGTTACTACTTGAAACAAACGGTATAAATGTATAAATAACAAACAATTTAAAACTTAAAAAAATGACAAAAGTATTTTCAATTATCGCAGTAGCTTTTTTAGCTACAACTTTCGTAGCTTGTGGACCTTCTGCAGAAGAAAAAGCTAAAATGGAAGAAATGGCAAAAGCAAAAGCTGACTCTTTAAAAGCTGATTCTTTAGCAATCGTAGAAAGCATTAGTAATGCATTAACTGATAGCATCGCTACAGTTGAAACTGCTACTACTGCTCCAGCTGTTGAAGCTGAAGTTAAGCACTAAGAATTTGTGTTTAGTTAGTTAGGAAAGGCTCGTGCATTTATGTGCGAGCTTTTTTGCTTTTAATACTTTTTTTAACAAAATAATATTATTGAAAAATATAATTTATTACAACAATTATTTTTACTTTTATACTAATAAAAAAAATATGATGACTAAATTTTCAGTTTTAACAATAAGCGCCTTTACATTGTTTCTTGTATCTTGTAAACCTGCCGCAGAAGATCGGGTTAAAATGCATGAAAACGCAAAGCGTGTTTCCGATTCAATTGCTAAGACCATTGATATTCCATTAAATGAGGTAAAACCACAGGCACCAAGTTCTGTGGTAGTTGATACAACTAAAAAATAATTTTTCTTACAAAGAGTTACACTTTTTTAAAATTCTTGTGATAGTTTTTTATGAAAGTAGTATGATTAGTTTTTTAAAAAACTATTTAAAAATCAACCTTAATATAAAATAAAGGTAAGAAACCTAATTGATAATTTTTAATCAATGGATCTGCATTAAGATTAGCAGGATCTGGCGCGTAACTCAAAGCTAATACATTTTTTGTATTCATTACATTTACAAAATCCAACGCTATCTCGTAAGTAGCTTTTTTTGCATTTATTTTATAGGCAATTCTTAAGTCTAAGCGATTGTATGGATTAAATTGTAAGGAATTAACCTTATCATTATCTGCAACTACATCCATAATAGCATTACTGGCAGCGATGTCTACAGGAGAGTAGCGTTTGCCTCCACCATACGTAAATTTACTAGAAATGTTGATTGAATTTTTTTTCGATTTACCAACTTCGTAGTCCAAACCTGCTAGTGCATTCATCATGTACTTTCCATTAAAATCAGTGTCGAATGTTTTGCCATTACTAGCGGTAAATTTACTATCAAATAAACTTGCTGAATATAAAAAGAAATAATGTTTACTAAACGTTTTTTCAAAAGTAACTTCTAAACCATAATTATATCCAGTTCCTTTATTTTCCATGGTATAAATCGGAAAAAAACGATTGAACCCAGCGCCTCTGTTTAGTAAAGAGACTCCTGATGGAACCGCGTAAACAGGTACATTCCAAAGATATTGATAATAAGCCTCAACTTTTGTCCGAATGTTTTTTGAAATTTGATAATCGTACCCTAAAACAGCATGTTGGCTTTTTGTAAAATCTAAATTTTGATTGTCTAAAACTTGCGAAGCGTTACTATAGGTTTTTCCATCTCTCACGATACTATCTGGAGAAGCAAAATAAATATAAGTTGCCTGCATTTGACTGTGCATACCGTATGCAAAACTTATACTTTGATTTTGCTTAAATTGGTATTTCAAACTAGCTCTCGGTTCTACAACATAATGATTATTGAGAGAAAGGTATTGAGTAAACACGCCTAAATTAGTACTCCACCGCTCGCTAAATTTATGTACAAAGGCAATATAAGGCTGAAGGAGGTAAAAACTAGCTTGTGCGTTTACACGCGTTTTAAATGGTTTTATATTGATGTAATTAGCAATCGTGTCGTATAGTGAATTTACTTTAACCTGATCGTAAAAATTAACTTGGAACGCATTAGCAAAAAAACCAACTTTGATACTATTTTTTGGATTTACTTTATGTTTTAGGTACCACGATAATGTAGTTTTTCCTTCATAAAAACGATAGCCCAAAATTTTCGGCAAGGTATCATTGGGTTTAAAATTATCATCACGTAAAACTAAGTAATGGCTCACGTCTAAACCTTGACCGCTATAAGCTAAAGATGTTTTCATTAAAGTCCGACTATTTAATGAATAACTATGATTTAAAATCCCAACTCCCATTTGAGATGCAAAATATTGATCACGATTTAAATCACCATACAATTCTTTAGGCCTTTCATATTGTTTACTTAAAATGATTTTAATAATACTTGCACCACCAATAGCACTGATTGAGAAAACGCCTGCTTTTTTTGTTGGGAAATTAAAACGCACAGCACCATCTTGATATTGTGGTACTGCACTCGTTCCAAGTTTAATGTTTAGAAATGACAATAAATTTAATGTTGAGTAGCGATAATTTATAAAATAACTACTTCCTTTTTCTTTATTAATAGGCCCTTCCAAGGACAATTCTGTTCCGAGTAATCCAAATTGAAACGTACGTTCATGTTTTTGATTATTCCCATTTCGCATCTTCAAATCAAAAACACCACCCAAAGCATTTCCATAATTTGCAGGAAATGCACCTGTGTAAAATTCAGAATTTGCTAAATACTTGTTATTAATAATAGCTGTTGGTCCACCAGCAGAACCCGCCACTGCAAAGTGATTTGGATTAGGGATGTCAATCTCTTCTAATCTCCATAATAAACCAGCAGGCGAATTACCTCGCACAACAATGTCATTTCTGCTATCATTTGTACCTTGTACACCAGCAAAATTCGATGCCATACGAGCTGGGTCTTGCCGAGAACCTGGATATCGCTCCGTTTCTTCAATACTAAATGTTTTTACATTAACAGATTGCATATCAGTTACAATATCTTTTTTGTCTTCTGCACTTATAAGTACTTCATCAGTTTGCAAGAGAGATTCTTCAAGTTCAATGTTTAAAAAAACTTCCTTGCCAGACGTGATAATAATATCCGTCAATTGAATTGTACTGTATCCAAATAAACTTACTATAAAACTTCGGCGTCCTACCTTTATTCCTTCTAACTTAAAATTTCCTCTCGAATCTGTAGTGGCGATGTGCGTTTTTGTAGAATCATTTTTTAATCGAATGATAACGCCAGGCAAGCCTGCTGAAGTAACTTTATCAGTAACTTGTCCTCTAACCGTTTGCATGTAATTAGATTGAGCGAAGGCAAAACTGCAGTTAATACACAAAATAAAAAATAGATATTGTTTTATCATTAACATAGATTTTAAATAATTTATAAAAAGGTATTCGCGGCTAATTTCATTTGTTTAATCATACTCACTAATCCATTCGCACGTGTAGGAGATAAATGTTCAGTCAATCCAATTTTATTAATAAAATTCAAATCAGTTTTTAAAATATCGTTTGGTTTTTGATGTGATAATACACGAACCATTAATGCGACCATTCCTTTTGTAATAATAGCATCACTATCTGCAGTAAAAATAACTGTTTCACCTAGCATTTCAGAATGGAGCCATACCCTACTTTGACAACCTTTGATTAGGTTATCCTCAGTTTTAAATTCATCTTTTATTTTTGGTAAATCCTTACCCAAATCAATTAAATGTTCGTATTTACTCTCCCAATCTTCTCCAAATAATTCGAACTCTTCTATGATTTCTTTTTCAATTTCCTCTATTGCCATTTTGTAAAAATACATTCATTTCTTTATAGAAAGCACATTAGTTTAGCTTTTTTACAATAAATAAGTCTCTGATTTTAAATACTTTGGTATAAAAAAAGAAATTCTACACAACTATGTTAGATTATTGTGATTTAGGTTCATAACTTTGACGAGTTTTAATTGTAAAACCAGGTAAAATTTCTTTCTTTAGTAAGTTCTATTTGTGGTGAAAATTATGAAAATTGGCTTAGATATAATGGGGGGCGATTTTGCTCCTAACAACTGTTTAGACGGTGCCATCATGGCATTAGATTTTTTATCATCTGATGTCAAAATAGTTTTAATCGGTGATAGCGAAACGGCAAAAAAATATTTAAAATTTAAAAACGTTTCCGAAACTCATTTTGAATTTATTCATACAACTGAGGTGATTGAAATGGGTGAACATCCAACTAAAGCTCTAGCTCAAAAACCACAAAGTAGTATTTCAGTAGGATATAAATTATTAAAAGAAAATGAAATAGATTGCTTTGCAAGTGCAGGTAATACAGGTGCTATGTTAGTCGGCGCTATGTTTTCTGTAAAAGCTGTTCCTGGAGTTATTCGTCCATGCATTACTTCTGTGTTACCTAAACTAAATGGTGGTTATGGAATCATTTTAGATGTAGGAACTAATGCCGATTGTAAGCCAGATGTTTTATATCAATTTGCAATATTAGGTTCTATTTTCGCAAAAGAAGTTTATAAAATAGATAATCCAAAAGTAGGTTTATTAAATATTGGTGAAGAACCTGAAAAAGGTAATTTGGTTGTTCAGGCCACACATGCCATGATGAAAGGCACTAAGGATTTTAACTTTATTGGTAATGTAGAAGGATTAGATGTATTTGATGATAAAGTTGACGTTATTGTTTGTGAAGGCTTTACCGGAAATGTTTTATTAAAAACTGCAGAAGCTTTTTACTCCATGATTAAATCAAGAAATCGAAGCGATGATTATTTTGATAAATTTAATTATGAACTATATGGAGGCACTCCAATTTTAGGCATCAATTCAAATGTATTGATAGCACATGGTAAATCTAGCGCATTAGCTTTTAAAAATATGTTGGTTTTAGGCAAAGACGTAGTAGAAGCCAATTTAAACGAAAAAATAAAAACTATATTTCACTAACTAATGATTAAAGCTGCAATTACCGCTGTTGGCGGACACGTTCCTGATTTTGTAATGACAAATGATGAATTAGCAAAATTTGTTGATACAAATGATGAGTGGATAACCTCTCGAACAGGGATAAAAGAACGTCGAATATTAAATGAACCAGGTAAAGCAAGCTCAGATATGATGGTTTTTGCCATTGAAGAACTGCTAAGGAAAAGAGGCATTACCGCCATGGATATTGATTTATTAATTGTTGGTACAATTACCGCTGATTTGATTTTTCCGAGTACAGCCAATATTATCTGCGATAAAATTGGAGCAAAAAATGCTTGGGGTTATGATTTATCTGCAGCTTGTTCAGGATTTATTTTTGCTCTTGCTACAGGTTCACAATTTATTGAAACAGGCAAATACAAAAAAGTGGTTGTGGTTGGTGTTGATAAAATGAGTGCCATTTTAAATTATGAAGATCGTGCAACCTGCGTTATTTTTGGAGATGGCGGTGGGGCCGTATTATTAGAGCCTTCTGAAGATGAAAATGGCATTCAAGATTTTATTCTGAAAAGTGATGGTTCTGGTAGAAATTTCCTATACCAAGAAGCTGGTGGTTCTTTAAATCCACCTACTCACGAAACCATCGATAAAAAAATGCATTATGTGCACCAAGAAGGTCAAACGGTATTTAAACATGCCGTTGTAAACATGGCCGAGGTAAGTGCAGACATCATGACGAAAAATAACTTAACGTCTGATGATGTTACTTGGTTATTGCCTCATCAGGCGAACAAACGAATATGTGAAGCTACAGCAAATCGTATGGGATTAAGTTCAGACAAAATGTTAATGAACATTGAACGTTATGGCAATACAACCGCTGGTACTATTCCTTTGTTACTTTGGGATTATGAAAAATTATTTAAAAAAGGAGATAATTTAATACTCTCAGCCTTTGGTGGCGGATTTACATGGGGTTCTATTTGGATAAAATGGGCCTACGACGGAAGTAAAATAGGGAAATAATCTGTTTTAAATTTTACTTTTCTTCATAATATAAGTTTATTTATTTTACCCCAAAGTTTAATAAGTATTTTTTTAATTTTTATATTTCTGCCAACAGTATGACATTTTTTATTTACATACTGCAAAAAACGGAAATATTGTCCCTCTTTACTCATTATTCAATAAATGGCATATTTTTAGACATACCTAATTCGTAAATTTTTAACTAACAAAATCACATAATTATGGCAAAAACAAATTTAAATGTAAAACCCTTAGCTGACAGAGTATTGGTTGAACCAGCTCCAGCAGAAACAAAAACAGCAGGTGGATTGATTATACCTGACACAGCAAAAGAAAAGCCGATGAAAGGTAAAGTTTTAGCAGTTGGAAATGGTAAACCAGAAGAACCAATGACTGTTAAAGTTGGAGATACTGTGTTATATGGCAAATATGCAGGAACTGAAATTCAGGTTGAAGGTAAAGATTTATTAATCATGCGTGAAAGCGATATTTACGCAATTATATAATCAATTAGGCAATAAGTCGATGAGACACTTTTCGATAATTTAAACTTTAAACAATAAATTAATATAAACATAGGTAACTGACTAATCGTCGAATTATCAAATTAACTAATCAAAATTATGGCAAAAGATATAACATTTAACATAGAAGCTCGTGACGCCTTAAAACGTGGCGTTGATGCATTAGCAAATGCAGTAAAAGTAACATTAGGCCCGAAAGGCAGAAACGTTATTATTGATAAAAAATTTGGATCTCCAGCAATCACAAAAGATGGTGTAACGGTAGCAAAAGAAATTGAATTATCTAACCCAGTTGAAAATATGGGTGCTCAATTATTAAAAGAAGTTGCGTCTAAAACAGCTGATGCTGCGGGTGATGGAACAACTACTGCAACTGTTTTAGCTCAAGCTATTGTAACTGGTGGCTTGAAAAACGTTGCTGCTGGAGCTAACCCAATGGACTTGAAACGTGGAATTGATAAAGCTGTTGAGGCAGTAGTTGAGAACTTGAAAAAACAGTCTCAAATGGTTGGCAACGACAACAAAAAAATTGAGCAAGTTGCTACTATCTCTGCTAACAATGACAGCACTATCGGTAAATTAATTGCTGAAGCTATGGCTAAAGTAAAAAAAGAAGGTGTAATTACGGTTGAAGAAGCAAAAGGTACTGATACAACAGTTGAAGTTGTTGAAGGTATGGAATTTGACAGAGGTTATATTTCTCCATATTTTATTACAGATGTTGATAAAATGGAAGCTGTTTTAGAAAACCCATTAATCTTAATTTACGAGAAGAAAATTTCTTCCATGAAGGAATTATTACCAGTATTAGAAAAAGCTGTTGGAACTGGTAAACCAATTTTAATAATTGCAGAAGATATTGATGGAGAAGCATTACAAACCTTAGTTGTAAACCGCTTACGTTCGAATTTAAAAATTTGCGC
>JBIISW010000019.1:0-24039 GCA_044340865.1 Bacteroidia bacterium
ATTATGTCCGCCAATATTATAGGTTGTACCTAATGCAGCTTTATGAAAAATAACATCAATGGCTTTTGCATGATCCTCTACAAACAACCAATCACGCACGTTTTCGCCTTTACCATAAATTGGCAATGATTTATTATTTTTAATATTATTAATGCAAAGCGGAATTAATTTTTCAGGGAAATGAAATGGTCCGTAATTATTTGAACAGTTTGAAATAACACAAGGTAATTTATACGTGTCAAAATAAGCACGTACAAAATGATCAGAACTCGCTTTAGATGCAGAGTAAGGACTATGTGGGTCGTAAGCTGTTGTTTCTGTAAATAAACCTGTATCACCTAAAGAACCATATACTTCATCAGTACTCACGTGATAAAATTTAGTAAACGAATTGTTATCAGCTTTATATAATTCTTTAGCTGCATTTAATAGGTTTACTGTTCCAATAACATTTGTATAAACAAATTCTAATGGATTAGTAATACTTCTATCCACATGACTTTCGGCAGCTAAATGAATAACCGCGTTAAATTTATGTTCTACAAATAGTTTATTGATAAAATCTGCATCAACAATATCACCTTTCACAAAGGTATAGTTTGGCTTATTTTCAACGTCTTTTAAATTAGCTAAATTACCAGCGTAGGTTAATTTATCTAAGTTAACGATTGAATAATGAGGGTATTTATTTACCATTAATCTCACAACGTGAGAACCAATAAACCCTGCACCACCTGTAATTAGTATTTTCATTTTCTGTTCAATTTAATAATTTATTTTCCTCGGCCTTTTACAACAACTAATATTGTATGAATTAATATTTTAAAATCGATAATCAAACTCATATTTTCGATGTACAACAAATCAAATTTAATGCGTTCAACCATTTGTTCTATGTTTTCGGCATAGCCATACTTTACTTGTCCATAACCTGTAATACCAGGTCTTACACGATGCAAATGTACATAATGCGGGGCATGAACAACAATTTGATCAATAAAAAATTTCCGTTCTGGTCGTGGTCCAACCAAACTCATGTCTCCCTTAATGACATTGTAAAATTGAGGAATTTCATCCAACCTCACTTTACGCAAAAAACGTCCAAGTTTAGTGATACGAGGGTCATTTGATTTAGATAATTTTGGTCCGAACTTCTCAGCATCAATAAACATCGTTCTGAATTTATAAATATAAAACGGATATCCATTTTTACCAATTCGTTCTTGTTTAAAAAACACTGGTCCTTTTGACCCTAATTTAACTAGAATCATTAACACTAAATAAACCCAACTAAAACAAATCAGAAACATAAGGGAAACCAATACATCCATAAATCGCTTAACCGCTTGTTCCCAATCAGGCATCACCTCTTTGTTAATAATAATCAAAGCCTCTTCAGAAATAGAATTCATTTTAACTTGACCAGATAAAATATCGTAAACATCAGGAATGATTTTGATTATTACGCCAAAATCATTTAATTCATTAATTATTCTTTGCAAATATTCATGTTCTGAAGATTCGATGGCAATAATAATTTCTTCTACTTGATGTTTAAATAAAATCTCTTTTAAATCTTTATACTCGCCCAAATGGGGAAGCTTACTTTTTAATTGTTCTGAAAAACCATTTTTATCGGCTAAATGGATAAATCCAATGAATTTATTGCCAGATGAATGAAGTTTTGAGTTAATTTCATTAAATATTTTAAACGCACTTTGGTTACTTCCGATAATAACTGTATTAAAACCAATAATACTTTTTTTAATTTTATAATTGGTGATGGAAGAAAGGATGAATCGAAAAAAAGCCGTAATAAAAAAATGTAAAGAAAATAAAACGATATAAACTTTATAATATGATTTATAGCTTACAACAAAATCATCTAACAATACAAAAAAGAAAATAAATGTGACGCCAATAAGCGACATAGCCAGCGTTTGAACGAGTTCATTTATGCGTGACTTTCTATAAATATTTTTATAATACCCCGTTAAATAATAAACAAGCAACCAGCACAAAGGTAAAATGATAATCCCTAAAATAAATTGATGGTCAAATACTTGTTTTGGAAGAATTCCAAATTTATCAAATTCAATGTAAAATTTACGATACAGATAAAACAATATCCAAGCCAATGAAGCAGAAAAATAATCAGCTAATATGTATTTTATGACTTGTAAGCGTTTATTCATCCTTATCTTGTAACTAATTTAACATTGTCGAGGTATATTTCTGGAGACTCAGTTTGTTTAGTCGCCTTCATATAAATTTCATAAAAAAGATACGTTGGCTGTGTGCTAACAGCAGCCGTTAATTGCACATATATTTTATTCCACGTTGTACTTGGATTAATTGTTAATGATAATCTCTCGTCTACGCCTCCAGCAATGACACCAATATCAAACGCTTGATTGCATTTATAATTTAATTCTAAATAGACCGTTGCCCCTCCAACTGGTAAATTTAATGGCGTTGTGGTTTTAATTTTGGTTGTAGGTTTCGCATCCGTCATAGTGAAATAAAGAGATTTTCCTACTCCACCAAAAACTTGATTCACATCAGATATGATATAAAAAGGATTATCTCCAACAGAAACGAATTTAGTACCTGTGCCAGTGCCCGAATCAAAATTATCAATCACTTCTGTTGGAAAAACTGCAGACGATACATATTGAAAAGTTGGACTAACTGTATAAGTTTTACCTGCTTCAAAATTTTGAATAAACACATGTGCTTGGTAAAATTCGTAAGGCAAGCGTGTGGTTGAAATACCATTATTTTTAATACCCGCAAAACATGTAATTTTCGAATTCCCACTACCTAAAACGGGCATTGGACTGCCTAATGGAAAAACACCTTTGAAATTATCATCCACGTAATACCAAATATCAGTGATTTTATGACTATTTGAACCTTGTGTACTTGTTGTAAATACATTTACATTATCTACAACCAAAAATGCAGCGTCAGGAGATTTTAGCTTTTCTTTGTTACAAGAACTAAAAGCTAGAAAAACAACGCTGAAAATTAAAAATTTGTACATATTTGGTATAAAACGTAAAGATAAAGCATGTTATTGTATCAGCATAATAAATACTGATATTTTTTTAACGATAACTTTACATAAAAACTATGAAAACAGCATTGTTAAAAATGTTTTTTTAAAGGTTTATATTCACATTTTTATTTACTGTATTTTTAGTAAATGGAGTTTAATGAAGAAAATGAGTACCTATTTAAAGGCAAAAGAAAAAGATTAGTAGAGCAATTAAAAGAAAAAGGTATAGTCAATACTGATGTTTTAAACGCCATGCTCAAAATTCCACGTCACCGATTTTTTGATGATAAAACATCGCGTCCAGCTTTACTCGACCACGCCTATTCTGATAAAGCTTTAAAAATTGGGGCTGGTCAAACCATTTCTCATCCGTTTACAGTAGCTTTTCAAACTGAAAAATTAAATATTGTAAAAGGTGATAAAGTTCTAGAAATAGGCACTGGTTGTGGGTATCAAACAGCTGTGTTGCTCGAAATGGGCGCAAAAGTATTTTCAATAGAACGTCAAAAAGAACTATTTGATAAAACAAAAGTATTTTTACCATCCATTGGTTACAGAGGTGCTAAACTTATATATGGCGATGGTTACAAAGGTTTACCTCAATTTGCACCATTTAACAAAATCATTGTAACGGCTGCTGCGCCTTATATTCCTGATGATTTACTATCTCAACTTACCGTTGGAGGCTTACTTATTATACCTCTTGGCGAAGGCGAAGAACAAATCATGAATTTGATTGTGAAAAAATCTGCTACAGAATTTGAGAAACACACCTTTGGGAAATTTAAGTTTGTGCCCATGCTTCAGCATAAATCAGGGCAATAAATTTACATTTTAGTCCTATCTTCTTAACAATCACTTGTTAAGAAGATAATTTACAATAACTCTGTTTTCCAATATATTTTTCCTAAATTGTATTTTATTAACAATTAAAAAATATAAATATGAAAAAATCAATCGCTCTAGTAGCAGCGGCATTCGGAGTAAGCTCTGTTTTTGCCCAAGATTTAACTTCAAAAAAAGGTGAACCATTTTTACCAGAAGCTGGTGATTGGGCTGTATCAATCGATGCAACTCCTTTTTTAAATTATGCAGGTAATTTTTTCGGTAAAACTACTGCTAATGCAGCACCGACATTCAACTTTATGAATGGTAATAACATGATTGTAGGTAAATACTTCAAAGATGCAACCACAGCATACAGAGTAGGATTACGTTTAGGATTTGGAAATGCTACTGAAAAAAGAAACGTTGCAGCTTTACCTTCTTCAGCAAATCCATACCCTACAGGTCCAACAACAGTTGAAAATAAATATTCTCGTGCCACAACAAATGTTGGTGTTTCTGTCGGTATGGAAAAACGTAAAGGAAAGTCTCGTTTGCAAGGTTTTTATGGTGCTGATGCCGGAATTTTCATTGGCTCTTCAAAAGATAAATATTCTTATGGTAATGCTTTATCTGCTATCTCTGGTACAGGATCAGTAAACGTCGCATCAGCAGATGGATTTGGATCTGATATTGATGCTACTGTTGCAGGTACACAATATGCGAACGTTTATGATAATTTATCAAGTGCGTATAATTTTCCAAACTTTAGTGGTGGTTCAACTGCTAATCCAGCCTCAGCTCGTATGACTGAAAAAAAATCTGGTGTTTCTGTTTCTTTTGGAGTAAGAGCATTTATTGGAGCAGAGTATTTTATCTTACCTAAAGTATCTTTAGGAGGAGAGTTTGGTTGGGGATTAGGTTTATCTATGACTGGAAAATCAACAACAACTTGGGAATCTATTGGAGTTACAACCGGTTCTTCTGCAGCATCAGTTGGTTCTACAGAGGTTGTTGGCGGTAAATCATCTACATTTGGTTTAGATACAGATGGAAGAAATGGTGTATTTGGTCCATCTGCTTCATTACGTTTAGCTTTACATTTCTAATTAGTTAGAAAACAATCACAAATTAAAAAGCCTCACAAACTGTGAGGCTTTTTTTTTGCAATAACAGGATAAATAAAAAAGTATAAAACTACTTAGGTCGATTACTATTTCATGATTCTAATCACTTAAGTTTATGATTAAGGTCAATTTAAATACAAGAGATGGACGATAACTTTGAATAAAAAATATACTTATGAAAACTGGAGAAAAAATTTACACACAACATGCTGATCATACAGAATGGTTAAACAAAATGAAATTTTATAACGATGAAATTGTTATTCTAAAAAATAGATTAGCTGAAATTGCCAATAAAAACAATCAAAAAGAAGTATTAGCCCAGGTTGAACATTTTCAAAATCAGTTTATTATTCAAAAAAATAATATTGATAAAATTTCACACACGATTCATGTAGATGAAGATATTATCGAAAAAGAAATTACTAAAAATGAAGTCGCTGTTGATCATAGAGAAATGCCATCTCACAGTGGAGAAAAAAATACTGTTGAAGCTTTTGAAAAAAACTTTAATGAATTGAGAACTGAATTTAAAACATTCGCAGCCAAATGGATGTAACAAATTAAAAAAATGAAATAAAAAAAGAGGTTTGACTATTCAAACCTCTTTTTTTTGTTGTGATGTGTTATCAAAAAAATAATGACATGAATTATTGAAATTGATTAAACAGACGAATTAATTCTTGTGATTGAACAACACCAGATTGTTTCCAAACGGGTTTCCCATTTTTAAAAATAATAAGTGTTGGAACACTTCTTACTTGATAAGCTTGCGCGGCCTCTTGATTTTTATCTACATCCACTTTTATAATGGTTGCTTTATCACCCATTTTAGATTTCACATCACTTAAAATTGGTGACATTGTTTTACAAGGGCCACACCATTCAGCAAAAAAGTCAACTAATACAGGTTTATCCGAGTTTATGATTTCATTAAATTTATCCATTTTGTTTATTTTGAGGGATTTCACAATTTCCATTTGCGCATGCTGCACATGAATTTACTAAAGCATGTAATAATAAAAATACACCGCCAGTCAGTAAAAAATAATCTGACTTCATTGCACCATTTATAATAAATATAAATGATAATACTAAACGCGTGATGCGCCAAAGTGTCCAATTGGTTAATAATCGTTCTTTCATCCTATTAAACTTTACCATTTAAACTCATCCAACCACCTCCGTTATATACTTCAGTATAACCCATCGCAATTAATGTTGATTTACCAGATGCACTTCTCATGCCACTGGCACAACAAGTAATTAGAGGCACGTTTTTTTTAATTTTATTTTTACTCGACGATAATTCACTCAAAGGTAAATTAATACTCCCTACAACATGTCCAGATGCATATTCTCCGCGAGATCTTACATCAATAATTTGAGCCCCTTTCTTCATAAGCTCTTTATAATCTATTGCTGGGCCAAAGCCTAATGCATTTTTAATGGTATTAATCATGGTATTTTATTTATTAGTTTCAATAATTGATGTTTTATCTTTGTATTCTTTTTTAAACTTATAAAAAAAGTTCAACCATATTATTCTCGACCATCTCAAAGTAAGCGGAGCAACTATAACGATAAAGCCCATAACAAATAAAGCAAAGTTTAATGTATCCCATTCTAATACTTTGTATTCTAAAAAATACCAAATCATAAACCATCCAGAAGAAATCGCATACGAAACATACAATGCGCCATAAAAAAAGCTTGGTTCACTTTCATACTTCAAATCACAATGACTACAATTTGAATGCATGCTAAACATTTTAGATAAATTATAAGGGTTTTTTGAAGTGAATATATCACCTTGATGACACCTTGTACATTTATTAAACAACATGGAATATAGAATATTTAAAATCAACATAACGAAAGGGAATTGAAATGATAAATGTTTGATGTAGTTTCTAATTTTACAGTACAAAAATACGCAAGAAAACAATGAAAATGTGTGATAAATGTTACATAACTAAATGCTTGAAACAAACGGAAATTATGAATTAAAAAAAATCAAAAAAAACTGTTCAATTATTGGTTAAATTGATTATCCAATGATGTCATATAGCCCCATGAAAACTAAAAAAACACCAACGCAACTTGAACTATACATAACGATATCAAACGATTGATTCGAATGGAAATTAAAACAGGTAATAAAAAAACCTGCAACTAAAAAAATGCTTCCAAAACCTATTTTTATTAGACCTTGCTTTCTTTTAATAGCATAATGTACTTTTTTAAGTTGCTTCATGATTTCAGAAACTAAACTAACATCAGATGTTTTTTCGAACAGTCTCTTTTCTATCTCATCAAAAGATACTTTATTACCTTCCAATTTTTTTGCAAAGACATATAAATGCTCCCATTGATCTTCTTTAAACACCATCGCGTTAGTTTTATGTTTAACTAAGCTATAAAAAATATATTTAAAAAAAAATGAGAAATGTCATCTTTAAAAAACAACACTAAAAAAGACTTACTAAATTTAGGATGAAAGTAGTTTAATAAGAAAGCTTACAATCTTCTAACTATGCCGTTGTACTAAAAACATTTGTAACTGGAACATTTTTCCAGTAGCGCTTATCATAGGCTAAGCAAATATTTCGTAAAAATAATTTACCCGCTTCTAAAATTTCAATTTGATCATGATTAACTTGAATTAAACCATCTGTTGAAAATTCTAAAAATTTATCAATAGCATCATGATAATGCTTATCAATGGGTGTTTGATGTTTACACATTAAATCTAAAATATGTTGACGAATAATTAAATCTTCTTGAGTTAATGAATGCCCTTTAAAGATTGGAAAATGACCATCATTTACAACTTTCTGATATTCTTCAACAGTTTTAATATTTTGTGCAAAGGCATCCCAAGTATCGCTAATCGAAGAACAACCTAATGCTACTAACAACTTGGTTGTATTGGTTGTGTATCCCATAAAATTACGATGCAATGTTTCATTTTTAAATGCATCAAACAAAGCATCGTTTGGCAAAGCAAAATGATCCATACCAATATCTGAGTAGTTAGCCTCTATAAACAGTTTTTTACCGTCTTCGTATAAACTACGTTTGTAACTATCAATTGGCAAATCTTTATCTGTATATTTTCGTTGTCCTGGCTTTAACCATGGCACATGCGCATAACTATAAAAAGCAATACGTTCGGGCTTAAGTGTAATTATCTTTGAAATAGTATCATGAATTGTTTCAATGGTTTGATAAGGCAATCCGTATACTAAATCAACATTAATCGAGGTATAACCAATTTCTCTTGCCTCATGCATAACTTGCTTTACTTCTTCAAATGTTTGATAGCGATTGATTGTATCTTGAACCTTAAATTCAAAATCTTGAATACCAAAACTAACACGCTTAAAACCTAACTGATATAAAGCTTGCAAATGTTTTTTTGTTGTATTACTAGGATGACCTTCAAAACTAAAATCATAATCAGAAGCTAGGTCGACTGTGCTTAAAATAGATTCTAATAAATAAGTTAAATTTTCTGGAGAAAAAAAAGTGGGCGTTCCTCCTCCTAAATGTATTTCTTTGATTAAAGGCTTGCTCTCAAACTGATTTAAATACAACTGCCATTCTTTAATTAACGTTTCAATATAAGGTATTTCAACCTTATGATTAACGGTGATACGTGTGTTGCATGCGCAATAAGTACAAAGACTTTCGCAGTAAGGCAAATGTATATACAAGCTAATTCCATCTGCATTATATTTAATAAATGCATCTTTAATATGTTCAATCCAGTTCGATTCATTTAAATTATTATCCCAGTAAGGAACAGTTGGGTAACTTGTATAGCGAGGTGCCTGAATATTATATTTAGAAACTAAGTCCATATTTTTACATGTAATTTAAATCATTGTCTTTTTTAAGATGAATGATTTGTAATGAATTGAATAGAAAAATGATTGGATAAGTGGGATCAAACTCATGCCATTTTTTTCCAAAATTAGCCCTACCACCATACTTATGATGATTATTATGGTAACTTTCACCCATCATTAAAAAATCAATAGGTAATAAATTTTTAGCAGTATCATTTACTTTAAAACTTACATATCCATATTTATGAGCAAACCAATTAATGATTGCACCATGAACAGGACCCATTAAAAAATGAATTGATAATAATAAATACATCCACCAATGAGTGGCATAATGATAATAAACTAAAAAATAAAAAACACCCCAAGCAATTCTTACTATCCAACTTCCTGCCACTTTTTCAAAAGAAGGCCAGTAAGGAACACCTTTTTTAAATTTATCATCCATTTCTTTCGTATCATTTAATACTGATAAATAAACTACCAAGGTTTTTTTCATCATATCAAATAAATTTTTAGAATACATGGGTGAATGCGGATCTTTATCTGTATCAGCATAAGCGTGATGTAAACGATGCATAATGCCATACGCTTTAGGACTTAAAAAGGATGATCCTTGAAAAACCCATGTAAAGAAATAAAAAAACTTTTCCCAAAATTTATTCATTGTAAACATTTGATGTGCTGCATACCGATGCAAATAAAATGTTTGGGCAAATAAGGAAAGATACCAATGGGCGAGAAAGAAAATAAGAATGTACATGTTATTATAAATTAAACGTTATTTAAAAATTAATTGTTGTTCATTTTTTAGTTCGGTTAAAAAACTATCTATAATACCTTGCTTTACGTGAGG
The DNA here is from genome assembly GCA_044340865.1 of Bacteroidia bacterium. GTDB lineage: Bacteria > Bacteroidota > Bacteroidia > B-17B0 > Aurantibacillaceae > UBA4416. The sequence continues at coordinate 9,724 of JBIISW010000019.1, forward strand.
CATCACAACAATTTTATACCAATTTGGTTTAGTTTCGTGGTTATCAGGAACCAAATGAAATTTCATAGCTAATTCGTGACTGATATAATTTGCGTCGATTGTTACAATATTTAAATCAGGATAACGAAAATACTTGACGTTTAACTCATTTAGTTTTTCGCAAATAAAGGTTGCTCGATCCACTAACTGATGCATTTTTACTGTCCAACCAACAGAACCATGAATTCGTAAAATCATCCAAACACAAACAGCATTTGCACCAGAACGGCTTCCGCAAAGCGTATAATCTTTTCCTTTTACATAACCAGCTTCATTAGTACACACATATTTCATGAAATTTTTTCTTACTAAAAAAATTCCCGTTCCATAAGGTGCTTGTAACATTTTATGCCCATCTATAGAAAATGAAGAAATACTTTTATTCTTAAAATTAAACGAATTGTTAGTATTAATAAAAGGAAAAATAAATCCTCCGTAAGCACCGTCTACATGCATTTTATAATTAACCTGAAGTAAATCTAAAAACGAAGCCAGTTTATCAATATCATCTACAGAGCCGAACATGGTAGTTGACATATTGACGTTAACAATAAAATACTTAATTCCATTTGCTAATGCAGTTTCGATTTGACGTTCAAATTCTTTAAAAATAATTTCACGAGTAACTTGGTCAACAGAAAGTTCAATACTATTTAAATTCAACAAATCAATTCCTTTTGGAATGGAATAATGTGTATCTGAAGAATAGACAACCGCAATCTCATTTAATTGAGCTTGATATTCTTGAACATAAAAATTTCTATAAATCCATAAGGCTTCAATATTTGCCTCTGTTCCTCCACTCGCCACATATCCATCATAAGAAAAAGGTTCTGCTCCAAATATTTCTTCAGCACAAATTTTTATTAAATCCTTTTCTATTTCATGTGTTCCCGAAAAAAAATCTTCGTGTTCATCTCCTAATGTATGCACACCAATATGATTAGGATTTGCAATTAGCGTAGATAAAAAAGGAGCATCTTTTAAAAATGGTGCATCATCATAAAAAATATCCGTATCTAAAAATGTTCCAGGAATACCTAAAATGTTTTCTGTTCTGTAATTTGTGTTTTTACTTAATGATTCAAACACTTTGGTTTTGATTTGCGATTGCGTGTATTTTTGCCAGAACATAAATTTATTTGTTGTTACATTTTTTTGGAGCGCATTGTATTTCAATTTTTCCATTAGTAGGTTTTTCGCAACAAGCCACTTCATGACTTTCTTTTTCGAAAGCAGGACTGAGATAAGGAATGCCTAAATTTAAACCTCTAATAATAAGCATGATTGCCATTACCGCAACAACAACAGGCATTGATTTACGAATAGTATTTCGGTATGTTAAAGAAATAAACTGTCCAAAAAAAGCAACAGCATACATGATGGGAATGGTTCCAATTCCAAAATAAAACATGAACTGAGCTCCTTGCATAAAATGACCAGTAGCAATGGCTCCAGCAATCCCCAAATAAACTAAGCCACACGGTAATAAACCATTTAGTATGCCAATCAAAAACAGAAAGTGCAATCCTTTTTTATTAAATAAATTTCCTAATTGAATTTTAACTGATGAAATAAAAGAATAGATAAAACCTAATCGTTTTGAATGAAATAGTTTTGTATTTGCAAAAAAAACAGAAAGTAATAAGATGATGCCAATGCTAATTGATAATGCTTGTTGAAAGCCACCTAAAAAAAATGATTGCCCAAGTAAGCCAAATATCAAACCTAAAACAGTGTAGGTTAAAACTCTTCCTAAATTATATAAAAAAATACCTAGGTATTTTTTAACTTTTGAATACTGATGAACTGGCAGTGCTAATGCTATTGGGCCACACATACCAATGCAGTGAAAACTTCCTAAAAGTCCTAAAGATATAGCCGCCAGAATTAATTGCATAAATTAATTTATAAAAATAACTTCCTCTTTAAAATAGTTGGTGTGATTACTAACCCATGATAATTGTAATTTATAGGCCCCATGAATTAAAGAGGGTTCATTAATAATTTGTGTACCGTTATTAAAATCCATTTTAATTTTAATGTCTTTGCTCGAATCGGATGGTCTGAAAAAAACAATCGTACCTTCAAAATCTTTATTACAATTAGTAGTATCGATTGTTAATGTAATTTGCCTTCCATTAATTTCATGGTTTATACTTCCATTCAAGCTTCTTTCATTATTGATAGAATTAATTTTATCTTGAAATGCAATTTCTTGAGCGTAATAATCTTTACTCACTAATTCCACTTTTTGCCCGAAACTCATAAAAACCAATGTTAATATAAGGGCTACAAAACCAAGGTATAATGCTGTTATTTTAACTCCAAAGTTCATACTATTTAATTTTAGTTATTTATGATTAAATTTTATCGGGCCTAAAAAATTGGTTTTAACGGTTTTTATTTTTACACCATTTGAATAAACGCCAATTTCTAATTTCATTTTTCTATCCGTTAAATCTTCTTTATTGAGGTAAACAAAAAATTCTCCTTCCGTAACCCCCTCTTCTTTAATCACAATATCCTTACCTATTAATTGAATTTTAGAATCTTTAAAATTTTCTATTTTTAAATTAACGGGCATTCTATCGCGTGTTTTGTTAACCAATTTGATGGTAAATAAATTACTTAATTGATTATTTGGTTGCTCTTGATAAAGCATGCCTTTAGCTCTTAATACAGTTGCATCAAAATCAGAACGTGTTGTTATTAGAACAACTTCTATACTTATCAATACTAATAAAACGGCTGTATACGCTTTCATTCTATTTGTAAACGCCAACTTAACTTTATTTTTTATTCCATTTTCGGAATCATAACGAATCAATCCTTTTTCTAAACCAACACTGTCCATCATGTGATCGCAAGCATCAATACACGCAGTACAACTTACACATTCTAATTGCGTTCCATTTCTAATATCAATTCCCGTTGGACAAACCTTGACACATAAATGACAATCAATGCAGTCACCTCCTACCCTCACTTCATTTTTCTTAAAATGATGTCTATCCTCTCCTCTCACATAATCATAAGCCACAACAACTGAGTCGGCATCTAATAATACGCCTTGCATACGGCCATAAGGACAAACTATCAAACAAACTTGCTCTCTCATCCACCAAAAAATAAAGAAAAAAACAGTGGTGAAAACTAAAATACCTGCAAAGGCTCCCGTGTGTTCTCCTATATTTCCTAAAATAATAAACACTCTATCTACACTAATCAAATAACTTAATAAGGTATTAGCTGTGATAAACGAAATACTATAAAATAAAATAAACTTTAAAAGGCGTTTTTTTATTTTATCAAAATTCCATGGAGCGTTTTTCAAAGCTTTTTGGTAATTAGCATCTCCTTCAATCCAATATTCTATTTTACGAAATATCATTTCCATAAAAATAGTTTGCGGACAAGCCCAACCACAAAATAAACGCCCGAAAACAACCGTAAATAAAGCAATAAACACAATAAAGATGAGCATTCCTAAGCCAAAAATAAAAAAGTCTTGTGGCCAAAATATGGCGCCAAATAAAATGAATTTTTTTTCAGCAACATTAAATAAAAATAAAGGCTCTCCATGATACTTTATAAATGGAGTTACAAAAAGAACAATTAAATAAAACCATGTAAAATAAGTTCTAAAATCGTAGTACTTTCCATGTGGTTTATTAGGAAATATCCATGCACGTTTACCTTGTTCATTAACAGTTGCTATGCTGTCTCTAAACGATTCATCATGTAATTCGGAGTGCTTATTTTTGAGATCGCTCATTATTTATTACCAACCATTAAACTATCTGCTTTTATTTGAATGTTTAAGCTATCATGATTTATCAATGTTGAATCACTTATTGGAGCACGTCCAGCTTCTGTATATAAATCGCCTTGTGGTGCTTTCGGATTTGGAGGATTAGTTCCATTTAATGTTTTAATATAAGATGCAACTTGCGCAATTTGCATAGGAGACAAATCATCCTTCCATGCTTTCATGCCTTTTTCAACCCAACCATATTTCAATGTTTTAAATAAATCTTGAATGCTACCACCGTGAATCCAATAGTCATCCGTTAAATTTGGCCCTACAGTTCCTTCGCCTCCTTTACCATGACAAGCCACACAATTTGAAGTAAATAAATCTTTACCACTTGCAATATCAGATGCTTCTGTTAATACTTTTACTGTATTTTCATCTACATTATTCGCCGATGTTTTCATAAACTCATCTACTTCAATTTTTGCTTGAGCAATCGCGTTATCATATTCTTTTCCCTGTAAATCGCCTGTTTTTAATACATGAAAATGAACTAAATAAATGACACTAGTAACTATAGTTAAATAGAACCCATATTTCCACCAAGGCGGTAAATTATTGTCTAGTTCTTTAATACCATCATAATCATGGTCTAATAAAATACTTTCTTCTTCTTCAACGGCTACAGCGTCTGTTAAACTTAATAACAGTTTTGATTCAACTTTTTTAGCTTTCACTTTTTTAACTATTGTTAAATGAGTTTTTACTAAAAAATTAAATTGGTAAAACATTAAACCAAGCACCAATAATTCTATAAATACAAGTGATGATAAGAAGTAAAATGTAAATTGATCAATACCGCCAATTCTTCCATCATCAATCACTTTAGAAGCTGTAGCGTCTTGAGCCATCATGGAAACCGATAGCAACAGTAATAAAACAGTCACTGTGTTTTTTAATGAAGATGAACTTGTATCCTCTTGTTTACCATTATACTTATTTTGTAAATAATCGCTTTCTGCAATATTTTTAAACACCCCACTAAAAGCAACAATCACAATGGCAAGCACAATAATTAATACTAATAAGGTTAAAAATAAAACATTGGTGAAATAAGAAGTTGTTTCTTTTACGGCTTCATCTTGACAGAAACCAACAGCAGGGATTAATAGAGCCACTGCTAACGATTTTAATTTATTGAAATATGTCATAAGGCTTAATTATTTATGTTCGTTAATAGGAAGGTTTCTTAATTTTTCGAAATGATCTTTATTTCCTTTAATTACATATAAAGTAACGAGGGTAAAAAAAGCAACGAAAATAATTAAGGATACTAAAGGATACATTCCAATACCAGTAATGCTTTCCAAATAATTTATAAATTTCATGATTATACTATTTTAAATTTGATACTTATTTTTTTGCTTTTAATCCTTCTGCTTTAATATCAGTTCCCATTCTTTGCAAATAACCAATTAACGCTACTATTTCTCTATCAGGAAGTGTTTCAATGCCATCTTTTTTCAAATTAGCCGTAATTTGTTTTGCTTGTTTTTCCATATCTTGAATAGCCCTATTTTCGTAACCTTCAGGATAAGGAACACCTAAACGAATCATTGCTTTTATTTTTGACATTGTTGTATTAGCATCAAGCTGGTCTTCTAATAACCAAGGATAAGATGGCATGATAGAACCTGGCGCCATTGAACTAGGCTCCATCATGTGATTATAATGCCAACTATCAGGATATTTACCTCCAATTCTGGCTAAATCCGGACCAGTACGTTTACTTCCCCATTGAAATGGATGATCATAAACAAATTCTCCCGCTTTTGAATAGTCTCCATAACGAGCCGTTTCACTTCTAAAAGGACGAATCATTTGAGAGTGACAAGTATAACATCCTTCTCTAATATAAATATCACGACCTTGTAATTCTAGCGGTGTGTATGGCTTAACACTTGATATGGTTGGAATATTAGACTTAATTAAAAATACTGGAAGAAATTCAATTAAACCACCAATGGCCACCACAATTAAACTCACAACTAACATTTGAATTGGTTTACGCTCAATCCAACGATGCCAATGTTCTTTAGCATGTGATTGATAATTTCCTTTTAGTGCTGGCGCTTCATCCTCTTCTACTTCTAAGAAGGTACCAACTTTAATGGTTTTAATTAAGTTGTACGTCATCATAATAGCTCCTACTAAATACAAGGCACCACCAACAGAACGAGCAATATAAAAAGGAATCATTTTTGTAACTGTATCTAAAAACTGCCATTTTAATTGACCTTCAGGAGTAAAATCTTTCCACATTGAACTTTGCATGAATCCTGCCCAATACATTGGAACCGCATATAAAACAATGCCTAAAGTTCCAATCCAAAAATGCATGTTCGCTAATTTTTGAGAATATAATTTCGTTTGAAATAATCTTGGTATTAACCAATACAAAATACCAAACGTCATAAACCCATTCCAACCTAACGCTCCAACGTGAACGTGAGCCACAATCCAATCGGTATAATGTGCAATAGCACTTACACTTTTTAATGATAACATGGGACCTTCGAAAGTAGCCATACCATAAGCTGTTACAGCAACTACTAAAAACTTTAATCCTACATCATCACGCACTCTATCCCAAGCACCACGAAGTGTTAGTAAACCATTAATCATACCACCCCAAGATGGTGCAATTAACATCACTGAAAACACAACACCTAAAGATTGAGCCCAATCAGGAACAGCAGTGTATAATAAATGATGAGGACCAGCCCAAATGTATAAGAAAATTAACGCCCAGAAATGCACGATTGACAAACGATACGAATAAACTGGACGTTGAGCAATCTTTGGTAAGAAATAATACATTAAACCTAAATACGGAGTTGTTAAGAAAAACGCTACGGCATTATGTCCGTACCACCATTGTACTAATGCATCCTGAACACCTGCGTAAACTGAATAGGATTTCCAAAAAGAAACTGGAATTTCAATTGAATTTACAATATGTAACATAGCAACAGTAACAAACGTTGCGATATAAAACCAAATAGCAACATATAAATGACGCTCACGACGACGAATGATTGTCCCGAACATATTCCAACCAAAAACCACCCACACTAATGTAATTAAAATATCAATCGGCCATTCTAATTCAGCGTATTCTTTACCCGTTGTTTTACCCATGATTAAAGTTGCTGCCGCTAATACAATGATTAGTTGCCAACCCCAAAAATGAATTTTACTTAATAAGTCACTAAACATTCGTGCCTTCAATAAGCGTTGTAATGAATAATATACGCCCATAAAAATTCCATTACCAACAAAAGCGAAAATAACTGCATTGGTATGTAATGGACGTAAACGACCAAACGTTGTATAAGGCAATGATAAATTAGCTGCAGGTAAGTATAACTGTATTGCGACTATTAATCCAACAAGCATACCTACTAAACCCCAAAGAATGGTTGCATAGGCAAACATCTTAACTGTTTTGTTGTCATATTGAAATTTTTGTAGTTCCATATTATTTTGATTTTTTGGTTTGATTATTTATTTCTTGTTTATCTTCTTGTTTTGTAGTATTATCAAATAACATCCTAACTGAAGGTGTGTAATCATCTTCGTATTGGTTAGTTTTTACAGACCATATAAAAGCTATTAAAAACCCTATTGCAAGTAGTAAACTTGCCCCTACCATTATATATATTGCGCTCATTTCGGATGTAAATTTAAGTTGTTAACATTTTTTATAATTGATATATATCATAACGATAAATGACTTTTATCAGATTATTATTTTCTTTAATTTAAGTTCATAATAAGAGCTCAATCCTGTTGTTAATAGAACAATACTAATCGAACTTATTGGCATCAAAATAGCAGCAATAACAGGCATTAAATCGCCCTGAACAGCGAAGAATATTCCAATAAAATTATAAAGTATAGAAAGAACAAAACTGGCATAAATAATTACTTTTTCTTTTCTACAGTAATTAATTAACTCGTTTAAAAGTTTAAAGTTTTTTCCAGACAAAACAGCATCACAAGCTGGTGAAAAATTATTAGTATTATCACTAATTGCAATTCCAACTTCACTTTGTTTTAAAGCGCCAGCATCATTCAAACCATCACCAATCATCAATACTTTTTTATGCTGTACTTGAAGCTGTTTGATAAAATTTAATTTATCCTGAGGCTTTTGATTAAATAACATTTCTATTTTATCGCCAAATAAGGTTCTTAAATAAGGTTCTTCAGAGGCATTATCACCCGATAAAATTTTTAATTCAAATTGGGTGCCAAGTTCCGTAATGATTTCTTGCAATCCTTTTCTGTAAGCATTTTTTATACTAAAGAATCCTAACGGTTTGTCATTAATACTAATGTATACAATACTGCCAGATTGCCAATCTGAAACAGAATGTCCATTTACAAATTCAGCAGAACCCATTTTAACCAATACATCATGAATAATCGCTGATGTTCCTAAACCTTTAATCTCTTGATAATTTTTGACAGACAAAATTTTTTGAATTGGCAAAAAAGATAGAATGCTTTTACTTAATGGATGATTAGATTGATGCGCTAACGAACGAATATATTGAACTTGTTCATTCGTTAATACATTGCCTTTAAATTCAACCTCAGAAAGACCTTGTTCAGTTATAGTTCCTGTTTTATCAAACACGATGGTGTCAATTTCACTCATGTGTTCAATCACCGTTGAGTTTTTAACATATAATTTATATTTATTTAAAATGCGAATCATATTCCCATTTGTAAATGTGGCACTTAACAGCAAGGCACAAGGACAGGCTACAATTAATACCGATGTAAAAGCGCCCCACACTTTTGAAGAATCATTAATCATCCAATACATCGCAGCCAACATGGCAATTGAAAATAAAATATAAGTAAAATAGCGACTCACTTGATGTATAAAAGAAACCTTCACCTCTTTCTTCTCTTCAGTAAATGTTTCGTTATTCCACAATTGAGTCAAATAACTTTGGGAAACTTCTTTAATGACTTCTAACTCAATAGCTCCAGATGTTTGCTTTCCACCCGCATAAACAATTTCGCTTATCGATTTCTCAACAGGAATAGATTCGCCTGTTACAAAACTATAATCAATAGTTGCTTTGCCTAAAAATAACATCGCATCAGCGGGTACAATTTCGTCATTATGAATCTTAATGCGATCACCAACCTTTAATTCAGAAACAGAAATTTGTTTTTCACTGCCATCGGCATTGATAACGCTTACACCTAATGGAAAATAGGAGGTGAAATCACGTTCAAATGAAATACTTTGGTAAGTTCGATTTTGAAAATAACGACCAACCAACATAAAAAACACAATACCTGACATAGAATCTAGATAACCAGAGCCCGTATGAGATAGTATTTCATAAACGCTTCTAGTAAATGTAATTAAAACGGCTAAAGCGATTGGGGCGTCAATATTTAAAAATCGTTGTCGAAGTCCTTTATAACCTGAAACAAAAAATTCAGAAGCTGAGTAAAAAAAAACTGGTAGTGATAAAAATAAATTTAAATAATTAAACCAAAATTTTAAATCGGCATCATCCGATTTTGCCAATGAAAAATATTCAGGAAAACTCAACATCATGATATTTCCAAAACAAAAACCTGCTATACCCAACTTAACAATTCGAGTTGTATCATACTTTTTTATTTTGTTAGAACGAATATCATTTAAACTAATATGAGGTTCATAACCAATAACAGTTAATGCTTCAGCAACTTTATTCAATGAAGTTGTATTAAAATTATAAACTACAGTAACTTCTTTTTTTATAAAATTAACTTGAGATTTAATAATTCCATTATCAATTTTATTTAGATGTTCTAAAATCCAAATGCAAGAAGCGCAATGCATTTGTGGTAAATAAAAAATAACATGCTGATGTGTATCATCTTGAAAATGAGTTAATTTTTTAACAATAGATTCATCATTTAAAAAATCAAATTTCCCTTTTCTAATTTCGTGTTTCTGATTTATTCCTGGCTTATTTTCGATATCATAATAAGAACATAAGTCGCTTTTATTGATAATTTCATAAACAGTTTGACAGCCTCTGCAACAAAATGATTTATCTTCAATTTGAAACGTTGATTCACCTGCATATTCGCCACAGTGGTAACAGGTATTAGATTCAATGGTTTGAGTTGTCTTAATCACAACACAAAATTAAAGTCAATAAAACCTAAAAAACTGACAATTGTCAGTTTTTTAGGTGATTAAGATCAAAAGAAAAAAATGAGTGCTTTACTAATTATGAAACGTAATGATAGGAATAGGACTCTTAAAAGATAATCGTTTCGTTTCACTAACATGAATTATTTTTTCTAAAAAAGAATAATCTCTTTGCTCCATGATGACTAAATCAATGTCGTTTGTGCCAATAAAATCAATGATTGCTTCACTGACATCATCACTCTGCACTACAGATGTTTGATGATCAACTTGTTCTAATTTTTGTTCATTGTCATATTCAATGTCTGATTCTTTTTTGCTTAAAAAATGGTCGTTTGGAATAACATGAAGTACAAAAAGAGAAGAGCCAAAAACAGCATTCAACGCTTTTACTTTAGCAATACCTATAGGATCTTTCACATCTAATTGACACGCATAAACCATTTTTGTAATGGGCTTATAATGGTATTTTTTTGGAATAATAAATAGCGGAACATTAATATCTTTTGATAACGAAACAGCATTACTACCCAATAAAAATTGTGTGATAGCCGAATCACATCCTGTAATACCCATCACAACATAATCAATGTTATGTTCTGAAATGAAACTTTCAATAGTTGATTTCAATTCACCAGTTGCTGAAAAATATTCAATACTCCCATTTAAAACAAGATCTTTTTTTAATTGTAAAGCTTTACTCTTTAAAAGTTCCAGATATTCTTCTCTACTCTTATTGACAAGATAAGACACATCTTGAAATTCGTTATTCATCAGTGGCATAGAATCCACATGTAGTAAAACTATTTTAAATGAAAGATAATTAGCAATGCTAACTGCATATTTCAATGCGTTTTCAGAGGTTTCAGAAAAATCGATGGGTACTAATATTGAATTCATAGAGATTGTTTTTCACGAAGATATTCTATCCATTCAAAGTCAATACTAATGTTTATCAGTTATAAACATGATTTAAATCAATTCAACCAAAACGCATATCATTACATTTGAGATTATGCAAATACAATTTTTAGGAGCTACAGAAACCGTTACAGGTAGTAAACACTTAGTGAAAACAGAAAACGGATTTACCATATTATTAGATTGTGGATTATATCAAGGAATGGGAAAAGAAACAGAAACATTGAATCGAAATTTAGATGTCAATGCTTCGGAATTAGATGTTGTCATTTTATCACATGCCCATATAGATCACTCGGGTAACTTACCATTATTAGTAAAAAATGGTTTTTTAGGTTCAATCTATTGCACACCACCAACACTAGAAGTTGTTGAAGTTTTGTTATACGACAGTGCGAAAATTCATGAAAGTGATATTAAATACGTTAATAAAAAAAGAGAGAAAAGAGGTGAAGATCCACTTGTGCCTTTGTATACATCTAAAGATGTGGAACGTTGTTTGAAACACTTTAAAACCATCCCCTACCATGCTGATTACGTATTACATAATGATGTCACACTAAGATTTACTGATGCCGGCCATATATTAGGGAGTGCTGTGATTAACTTAACAATAAAGGATAAAGCAGAAAAAAACATTCGCTTAACATTTACAGGAGATGTGGGAAAATACAACGATATGCTTTTGAAAAATCCAGAACCGTTTCCTCAAGCCGACTACATTATTTGTGAATCAACCTACGGTGACAGATTACACGAAGTTGAAATTGATGCAGAAATTCACTTACTAAATGTGGTGCGAAAGACGTGTATTGAGAAAAAAGGAAAATTAATCATTCCTGCTTTTAGTTTAGGTAGAACACAAGAAATTGTTTTCATATTAGATAAACTAAAAAACAACGGCTTGCTACCTAACATCAAAGTTTATGTTGATAGTCCTTTATCGGCCAATGTAACTGATATTATGAGGAACAACGTTAGTTGCTTCAATGAAAAATTGCAAACCTATATAAAAACTGATCCCGATCCATTTGGATTTAGTAATTTAAAATACATCCGAGAAAAAGAAGAATCAATGGCCTTAAATACAAGTAAAGAACCTTGTATCATCCTATCTGCTTCAGGCATGATGGACGCCGGACGAATTAAGCATCATTTAAAAAACAATATCTCTGATGCCAAAAACACGATTTTAGTTGTTGGTTATTGTACACCTCATTCATTAGGTGGTAAAATCAGAGAAGGTCAAAAAGTAGTTAAAATTTTTGGAGATGAATACGATGTAAATGCGGAAGTTGAAGTGATTGATTCATATAGTGCTCATGCTGATTACAATGAATTGATAAAATTCTTATCGTGTCAAGATAAACCTAAAATTAAAAAATTATTTTTAGTTCACGGCGACATTGAAGCCAAACTTTCGTTTAAGGAAAAACTACATGTGGAAGGATACAAAGACGTTATCATACCCAATAAACACGAAATCTTTCATTTACATTAATATTTTAACTGCAAAAAATAAAAATTCATCCGCATATATTTTATATTAGTAAATCCAATACTGACATTTGTCATATATTTTTTGGAATAGTATAAATAACTTCGGGGTTCTGAAAAAAAATGAATACCTTGAAAAAAAATAATTCAACTAAAATGGAAAGCTCACAAGCTCTATTTGAATTTGCCACAGAGGGTATTATTATTTCAGATTCGACAGGAACAATCATAAGAGCTAATCCTAGTTCCGAGCGATTATTTGGTTATAATACGGGTGAATTAATAAATCAAAAAATTGAAGTACTTGTCCCGAAACGGTTTTCGCATTCGCATGAAAAGCACAGAGACGGTTATCATCAAAATCCTCATCCAAGATCGATGGGTCGAGGCTTAGATTTGTTCGGAAAGAAAAAAAATGGTGATGAATTACCGATTGAAATCAGTTTAAGTCATTACAAATCAGGTGAAGAGCAATTTGTGATTGCGTTTATCATTGATATTTCAGAACGAAAAATAGCGGAAGAAAAAATAAAACGAAGCAATGCAGAACTTGAATTAAAAGTTGAGGAGCGGACAAAAATACTGAAAGAAACGATGTACGAACTTGAAGCGTCGAAAGAGGAATTAAGCATAGCACTTGAAAAAGAAAAAGATTTAAATGATATGAAGTCTCGTTTTGTAACGATGGCATCTCATGAATTCAGAACACCATTAAGTACAATTTTATCATCCGCCTCATTAATTGGAAAATATAAAATATCAGAAGAAGAAGAAAAAAGAAGTAAACACGTTGACCGCATTAAATCAGCCGTTTCAAATATGACACTTATTCTCAATGATTTTTTATCTGCTGGAAAATTAGAGGAAGGAAAAATAACCGTGCACTTAGTTGCCTTTAACATTGAAGATTACGTTAACGAAAGTATTGCCGACTTATCCAATTTTTTGAAGACAGGACAAACAGTTAATTATACGCATGAAGGAGATGAACAATTTGTATGTGACAAACAATTTTTAAAAAACAGCATCATCAATCTCGTATCAAATGCAAGCAAATTTTCATCTGAACATAAATCCATAGATATTCATACGCATGTAACTTCTACAGAAATGAAAATTACTGTCAAAGATTATGGAATGGGTATTCCAGCAGATGAGCAGAAAAACTTATTTGAACGTTTTTTCAGAGCTAAGAATGCACTCAATATACAAGGAACAGGTTTAGGTTTAAACATCGTAGCTAAATACGTAGAAGTTTTAAACGGAACCATTTCTTTTGAAAGTGAATTAAATATAGGAACCACATTTTATATACACTTACCACTACAAGATGAAAACAATACTCTTAATTGAAGATAACAATGAAGTTAGAGAAAACACAGCAGAAATATTAGAACTCGCTAACTTTAAAGTATTACAAGCAGAAAACGGTAAGATTGGCGTTGAAATGGCTAACTCAAATACGGTGGATTTAATTATTTGCGACATCATGATGCCTGTACTAGATGGTTATGGCGTGATTCATTTGATTAGTAATAATCCTAAAACAGCCTTCATTCCGTTTATCTTTTTAACGGCTAAATCAGAACGTGGTGATTTTAGAAAAGGCATGGAAATGGGAGCTGATGATTACATTTCGAAACCATTTGATGATATTGAATTACTAAAAGCGGTAGAAAGCAGATTAAAAAAATCAGAGCAATTAAAAGGTGATTATACAAGGGACGAAAAAGGAATTAATACTTTTTTGGATGATGTGAAATCATTACAGGAATTAAAAAACTTAAGTGAAACTGCCAAAGTAAAACACTACAAAAAGAAAGAACTTATTTATACAGAAGGCAACAAACCTAATTATTTATAT
>JBIISW010000121.1:0-7519 GCA_044340865.1 Bacteroidia bacterium
TTTTTTATTTTAAACCAATTCATACCACCGTCGAGTGTTGCAAATAAGCCCATTTCAGTTCCAAGAAATAATAAATTCTTATTAATTGGATCTTCAATAATTTTATGAGCAAAACTTATAAATTCTTTACTTGATAATTTTACCCACGTTTTACCTAAGTCAGAACTTTTTGCTAAATACGTCTTATGGTCGCCGTACATATGATTTTCAAATGTTGCATACACAGTATTTTTATCAAAATGTGATGGCTCAATACTGCTTACCCAAGCTTGGTTTGCAATGCCACATTTACTTACATTTGCCGAAACATTTGTCCAAGTATTACCTCCATCTGTACTAACTTGTAAATTTCCATCATCTGATCCAACCCAAATTTGTGTTTCATCTAAAGGCGATTCAGCAATTGTAAAAATAGTACAGTGATTTTCTGCTGAGGTATTATCGGCACTTAAACCACCACTTTCTTCTTGTTCTTGTTTCTTTTTGTCATTTGTTGTTAAGTCGTTTGAAATACGTTTCCAGTTTCGTCCTTGATCGGTTGATTTGTAAAGGTATTGAGCGCCAACATATAAATTTTTAGGATTATTTGCACCTGTTACTATTGGTGTATTCCAATTCCATCTTAATTTATCTTCTTTACTTGTTTTTTTAGGTTGGATGGATTCAGATTTTTTTGTTTGAATAGTTACTCTTGACATGTTTCCACCTTGATATTCTGAGTAAACAACTTTTCCATCAGCATCTGGAACTGTCCAAAAACCATCACCACCGCCAACATTTTGCCAATGTGCATTATTTACACCACCAGGACCAGAACTTTGAGCCATCCAACTTCCATTGTCTTGTAATCCACCATAAACGTTATAGGGATCCTTTTCATCAACAGCTACATGATAAAATTGACCCACTGGTAAACTATGATTAAATTGCCATGTTATTCCTTTATCAATACTTGTATAAATGCCACCATCTGTTCCAACATACATGACATTAGTATTGGTAGGATTTATCCATAGGGCATGCATGTCGCTATGAATCCATCCACCGTCATAACTTGCCTCAGTAAATGAGTAACCACCATCGCTACTATAAGCAAAATTAAAGGCAGGACGATAAACTCTTTTCGAATCTTTTGGATCTACAACAATGGTGCTAAAATAAAACGGACGAGCAGTCACATTTAATGTGGCGCTTTGGCTTTTCCATGTTTCTCCACCATCTTCACTAATATATAATCCAGTTTTGTTGCTTTCAACAATGGCCCACATTTTATTTGGTTCGCTAGGAGCTAAGGTCATGGCAATTCTTCCAAATGGTTTGTCGGGTAATCCTGTTTTTAATTCTTTCCATGTTTTTCCAGCGTCTATGCTTTTATATAAGCCACTTCCTTTTCCGCCCGAATTAAAACTATATGGCTGACGACGAAATTGCCACATAGAAGCATATAAAATATTGGAATTTTTTGAATCCATTAAAATTTCGGCACAGCCAGTTTGATCATCAGTATATAATATCTTTTCCCATGATTCGCCTCCGTTCGTTGATTTGTATAAACCTCTGTGTTTACTATTACTCCACAAAGCACCTGGCACTGCTGCATAAATAATGTCTGTATTGTCAGGATTTACAATGATTCTAGAAATATGCTCTGTACTATCTAAACCAATGTATTTCCAATTATCACCACCGTCTTTTGTTTTGTACATTCCATTTCCAATTGAAACTGAGTTTCGCATATTGCTTTCTCCCGTTCCCACATATACAATTGATGGATTTTTTTGATCTATTGCTAATGCCCCAATTGATTGACAATATTTATCGAACAAAGGTTTATAACTTGCACCTGCATTTTTTGATTTCCAAACTCCGCCACCAGCAGTACCAACATAAATTGTTTTTCCTTCATCACTATTCACGCCTTCAATGGCAGTAATTCTTCCACTCATGGTTCCAGGACCTAAGTTTCGAGCTTCCATAGTTCCAAACATGGCCGCGTTAACAGGTGATTGAGAGTAACATAATGAACTATAAATAACGGATGCTAATAAAATTTTCGTTTTCATTAATTGGTGGTTTAAGTGATTTGAAAAAAAAAGTCTGGTATTGCACCAGACTTTCAAATAGGTTTATTAATTATTTTGCAAGTTTAAAGATGGATTCATCAATGTTTGGATTGATGTCAATTTTAGATACTTCTAAATCCCCAAAATCACTTCCAATACTCATGGCTATAAATACACCTGTATCTGTTTTTTTATAATTACTATAGGTAGTCGTATTTTCCATTTCCTGACCATTCACTTTTACTTTATTTATTTCTTTAATTGTGAAATAATTACTTTGGTCAATAAAGTAAGTTGATTCTATGCCTTCTTTATCAATTAATTTAATTTTAAAACATTCGGTACCATCTACTTCATCTTTCCCTAAATTTTCAATTTTCTTTCCTAATGCTATATAGGTTAAAAACTCATCTTGAATATTTAACTCATCTTGTCCCATTTTTAATTCATCAGCCGTAATTGGTTCAGGTTTTGTTTGACCTTGAAATGGCATAAAATTCCAACCTTCAGTTTTTGTTAAAATAGAATAGCCTTTCATACCCATTACTTCAATATCAGTACGACTGGCTTTTTTATCTATTTGAGTGTTAGTTATTTTTATTTCGGCACCTTGCGCTTTAATGATTCCTTCTGAACGCATGGATTTTATTTTTGCCCAATTATCTTTTCCGCCAATGGCTTCAATGTGTTTGGCAACAATTTCCTCAGTAGTTTGAGCAATTGATGTAAAAGTAGAAAATGCTATTGCAATAGCTGTAATGAATAATTTAGTCATGATTGTTTTATTTAGATTGTACTAAAACGAAATTATGAATTTAAAATTATAATTTCCTATCCAATTTAGTTAAAATTAAAAAAAAAGTGTTAAAGTTTATTATTTAAACGATAAAAGTAGTTTGATTAATGTCCGTCGCCCATAATTTTAACCGTCATATTATCCATATTATCAGCTAATTTTAATTGGCAGGCTAAACGTGATGTGTCGGTTATATTAGGTAATGTATCCAACATCGCATATTCATCATCGGTAATTTCATGCAGATTTTCAAAGCCAGTTACAACTTCAACATGACAAGTTGCGCAAAGTGCCATGCCTCCGCACGTTGCTAACACATCATAATCGTTACCTTTTAAAAACTCCATTAAACTTAATCCCATATCCGTTGGGCCTTCTAATGTTGTAATGGTATTATCGCTGTTTTGAATATTAATTTTGATGTCTGTCATAATATTGTAAAATTATAAAAAGGATTAAAATAATGAAGCTTAATTTTTAAAAAAATTATAACAACGACATCACTTCTTCTTGTTCTAAACAATAGCCATGTAATTCATCAAAAAAAATAAAGAACTCTTCTTCAATGTCAGCATTTTGCTCTTTGATCAATGTTAATGAATGTTGGAGCTGATAACGATGCCTAATGCGATGATTTAAATGCGTTAACACGGTTTCTAAACCTTGTAGAGTAGAGTAATTAAACAACACATTGTGCTCAATCATATAACCATGAAACCGTTTTGCAGGTTCAGGAAAAATTGAGATATTCTGATTAAGAACATGGTAGGTATGATTACAAAATTCTTGTAAGGAACTATCCGAATAGTTTTCAAAATTTTTAGCTAAGTAATGATCATAAATCATGTCCATTAAAACGCCACTGTATTTTCCAAAGTCTTTACTAAATCGGTGTTTACTGGTTAAATAAATAGGGTGTGAGTCAGTAAACGAATCGATTTTTCGATGAAGCGTAATACCTTTAATCGTGTCATCACTCAATCCTTCAAATCGATTGCCTTGGATAGAATCTGCAATGAAATTCCCAATCATTAAATCGGTATTTTTAAAGGATAAAAATTGATGTGCTAAATAATTCAACGTGTTTATTTTAAAGACGAATATACTTAATATCCATTTATTTATTCCTAAAATCCAAGCTCGAAAACCTATTTTTATCCTTAACTTTACGTTTAAAAATAATAAGTAATGAATACCTTTTTCGGAATTATACAAAATAACGTTGCTATTTTAAATGAAGATGAATCGCTGCACTGCGTAAAAGTGTTGCGTCATAAAGTGGGTGATATGATTCAGGTAATTGATGGTAAAGGAATTCGTGCTGTTGGAAAAATTGAGGCCGCACACGCCAAACAATGTGCCGTTAGTTTAATTGAAAAAGAAACAGTTAAACAAACTCGTCCGTATTATTTACACATCGCTATTGCTCCAACTAAAAACATGGACAGAATAGAATGGTTTACCGAAAAAGCCACTGAAATGGGCGTGGATGAAATCTCATTTTTAAAATGTAAAAACTCCGAACGCACCGTTGTAAAAATTGATAGAATTGTGAAAGTGGCTGAAAGTGCTTTAAAACAAAGTCAACAAGCCTTTTTACCAAAAATAAACGAAATACGAGAGTACAAAGAATTTATTAAAACAAACACCTCTGATATTAAGTTAATAGCGCATTGCGAAAAGGAAACCAAACAACACCTCAAACAATTTTTAGCGCCAAATAAATCATACACTATTTTAATTGGTCCTGAGGGTGATTTCAATACACAAGAAATTAATGATGCCTTGGCTTTAAACTATACTCCAACAAGTTTAGGAAATTCAAGATTAAGAACTGAAACAGCTGGTGTATTTGCTTGTAACACATTGGCTGTATTATTAGACTAATTAGTAAAATTTAACACAATAAAAAATGCATACAGCCGTATGTAGTAAAATACGTTTTATGGAAAAAATACATATCCTTTGGGCCGACGATGAAATTGATTTACTAAAACCGCATATTTTATTTTTAAATAGCAAAGGTTACGACATCATTACCGCCTTAAGTGGCGATGAGGCCATTGATATTGTGAAAGAAAACAATACACTCTCTGCTGTTTTGTTAGACGAAAATATGCCCGGTATTTCGGGATTGGAAGCGCTTACTAAAATCAAACAACTCAAATCGGATTTGCCTGTCATTATGATTACAAAAAGCGAAGAGGAGTATATCATGGAAGATGCCATTGGAAGTAAAATAGCGGATTACTTGATTAAACCAGTTAATCCAAATCAAATTTTACTATCACTCAAAAAAGCATTAGACAATAAACGATTGGTTTCTGAAAAAACGAATACCGAATACCGAAAAGAATTTAGTCAAATTGGAATGACTTTATCCGATCATTTAAATTGGCAAGAGTGGCAAGAGGTGTATAAAAAAATTGTGTATTGGGAACTTGAAATTGATCAAAATCAAGACAAGGGCATGCTTGAAGTATTGAAAATGCAGAAGCAAGAAGCCAACCAACAATTTTTTAAATTCATTGATAAGCATTATATCAATTGGCTAAATGGGGCAGATAAAAATCCACCTGTGATGAGCCACACGTTATTGAAAAATAAATTCTTCACTAATTTAGAGTCGAACCCATGCACATTTTTAATTGTGATTGATAATTTACGTTACGATCAGTGGAAAATGATTCAACCCATTATACAAGACTATTTTAAAGTAGATAACGAAGAATTATTTTTCAGTATTTTGCCTTCTGCAACGCAATACGCTCGCAACGCTATATTTTCTGGGCTTTTGCCTAGTGAAATGGAAAAGCGTCATCCAGATTGGTGGTTGAACGATGAAGATGAAGGTGGGAAAAATATGCACGAAGAAGATTTCTTAAACGCACAATTAAAACGTTTAGGCAAGGATGTGAAAACGAGTTACAATAAGATTACCAATTTTGCAGCTGGAAAAAAATTATCTGAAAACATGAGTAATTTAATGAATAACAAACTCAATGTGATTGTGTATAATTTTGTAGACATGCTTAGTCATGCGCGTACCGAATTAGAAATGATCAGAGAGTTAGCTGATGATGAACCAGCTTATAGAAGTTTAACAGTATCGTGGTTTGAACATTCTCCGTTATTAGAGATGATTAAATTCATTGCTTCCAAACATGCTAAGTTAGTCATCACTACAGATCATGGAACGGTGCATGTAAAAGAACCAACCAAAGTAGTTGGTGATAAATCGGTTAATACTAATTTACGTTACAAGCAGGGTAGGGCATTAGATTACAATGCCAAAGAAGTATTTGAAGTGAAAAATCCAGCTGATGCTTTTTTACCCAAGCAAAATGTGAGTTCGCGATTTATATTTGCACGTGAAGATAAGTTTTTTGCTTACCCGAATAATTTTAACCATTACGTTAATTATTATAAAAACACGTTTCAGCATGGAGGCATTAGTTTAGAAGAAATGATTATCCCTTACATTACACTGAGCGCAAAGTAATATCTAATTTATTTTTATCATTTAAAAGTCGAACTACTACATGGTTCGACTTTTTTTATGGGTTAATTTTTTTTCAAGAAAGAAAAGAAAAAGTAAAATCCTTCATTAAATCTAAGATTATAAAATTTAAAAGTTGAACAACTACACAGTTTTATTTTTTTACGTGCTTAGCATTTTACCAAATGCATACGTTAGTAATGGTGCGGTTGGCTTTGGCGAAATAGTGCGAAATACAATTTTTTTGGCGGCACAACGAAGGCCTTTCGCGCGAAAAAAGAATTGGATTTGGTATTTCGCCTTGAATTCTTTTGTTTCTTTTCTTTTTCAAGAAAGAAAAGAAAAAGTAAATCCTTCATTAAATCTAAAATTATAAAATAAATAAAAAAAATTTATGGAATAAATCCAATTCCTGCATCTAAATAGAAAACCTTAACACTCAAACTTATGAAACGTATGATCATCATTGCATTTTGCTTAAGTATCCTTCATGCAAATGCGGTAGAAACTGAAAAATTAATTAAATCTAAACCCGATAAAATTGTGGTTTACACGCAAGGTGCACAAGTGCATCGCACAGCCAGTGTTAATTTAGTAGCAGGACAAAACACCATTGTGTTTACTGGATTAGAAAATTGTATCAACGCAGCAGCCATACAAGCTTCTGGAAATGGCAATTTCATCATTGCCGACATTCAACATTTGGTTTATTATCCCGAAGTGGTGAAAGCAAAAATAAATGGAGATGTGCGTTATAAAAAAGCCATTAAAAGTATTACAGATAGCATACAAGAACTAACGTATGTGATTGAAGAAGTTCGTGCCAAATCAGATGCCTTGGTAACCGAAAAAAACGTGTTAATGAGTTATGGCTTATACAAAGGACAAACCAAAAAAGATAGCATGCCTTATCTCAAAGAAGGCTTATCTTTTTTAAGAGAAAAGCTATTTAATATTAATTCGGAATACTTGAAGCTGAAACGTGAAAAAGAAAAAATGGAAACTAAAATCCAAACATTGAATGACCGCATCACAGCCATTAATAACGAGTTGTCTAATCAAAATCAAAATCAAAACGGAGAAGTTGAGGTTGTTGATTACCGCATTATTGTTAATGTGATTGCGGATCAACCAACGGTGGCTTCGGTTAATGTAAATTAT
>JBIISW010000122.1:0-7477 GCA_044340865.1 Bacteroidia bacterium
TAATAGATTTTGAATTAGGTGTAAAATTAACTGGTGCAGGTTTTCCTGTATATAAAGGAAAAGGCGCAAAATTACAACGCGCATTAATTAATTATTTTTTAGATAAAGCAACATCAAAAGGATACAACGAAGTTCAAGTGCCCATTTTAGTAAATGCTGACAGTGGTTATGGAACTGGTCAATTGCCTGATAAAGAAGGACAAATGTATCACTGTCAAGTGGATGATTTATATTTAATCCCAACAGCTGAGGTTCCTATTACAAACATGTATAGAGACGTAATGTTAAAGGAAAGTGATTTGCCAATTAAGAATTGTGGCTACACACCTTGTTTTAGAAGGGAAGCGGGAAGCTATGGAAAAGATGTACGTGGATTAAATCGTTTACATCAATTTGATAAAGTTGAAATTGTACAAATTACTCAACCAGAAAAATCATACGAAACACTGGAAACGATGCGTGAATTTGTTTCAAGTTTATTACAAGATTTAGAATTGCCTTACCGTACTCTAAAATTATGTGGTGGCGATATGAGTTTTGGTTCTGCATTAACTTACGATTTAGAAGTTTGGAGTGCTGCCCAACAACGTTGGTTGGAAGTAAGCTCCGTTTCTAATTTTGAAACATTTCAAACTAACCGTTTAAAATGTAAATACAAAGATGCAAATGGAAAAACACAATTTGCACATAGTTTAAACGGAAGCGCATTAGCATTACCTCGTATTGTGGCGTCTTTATTAGAAAACAATCAAACGGAAGATGGCATACGAATACCAAAAGTATTAGTGCCTTATACAGGGTTTGATTTTATTGACTAGTTTTAATTAGAAAGTAAAGAATAAGATTTACTTGGTGGGAATAATAAATCAAGAGCATCAGGTTTTATTTTAAATATTGGCCCTTTTTCTTTAGCGCCTCCTGTTGAAGTTCTTTTTATTAAATGATCAAGAGTAATAATTCCTTGCTCTAGTAAAATATCAAATTGTGAGACAATAGGTTTTTTTGTATGCTCAACTTTTTTATATTGAAAATATTCTTTTCCTTCTATTGAAATTGAATCTGCAGCAATCCAAAAAGTTTCATTGTGTTTTTCAAGTAACCGATTGTGTAATGTTTCTAATCCCCAAACTACAAAATCGCCAACATTAGGCTTATCAGAATTTTCAATTAATTGACTAATTTCTGTATCCATTTTTAATTTCAATCCTTGAGAATTTCTAACAAGAGAAGAAACAGTGCAATACAATTTAAAATCGTCGCCTCTATTGTAACCAAAAGAATTTAAAATTTCTGCTGAGCTTTTAAATTTACTTAAGTCCCAATCTGGAACTTGTGCAAATAAATTTTTTCTATTACCGCGCTTATCTCGATAAGATTTTAATTCAATGCCTTTGTAATCAGGTTTTTTCGATGAATTAATATCAATACCTAATAAAGTTTCTAATGTTCGGCCAATAGCCGTATCAGCTTTAAGCATAGCGGGAACAGGCCCTCTTGCTGCAATTTTATTTAACAATACCAATAGTTCATCAGAAACTTCATTTGAAAGTTGATTAATTGTTTTTAATAAGTCTTGTAAAGGATTAGCAATTTTACTATCAATCAATTTATGTAAATCAAGTTGTGTTATATTCAAAACGTACAATTCATTTTCAAAAGCAATTATCCCTAAAATATCATTTGCATTTGAATAAGTTCCTAAACCTTTAAACCATATTCTTGGGTCTCCCTTTTTTGTATTAGGTCGATATAATGAAGCTATTGAATTAATTACTTTTCCTGTAGAAATTAGGAATGCTGGAATTTGGACTTTACTTTCTGGACCTTGTTTTTGAGTTTCGTAATCATGGATTTCTTTAGCTTTTAAAAAGGATCTTACTGATCCTGTCGCATCCATTATTGACTTGTCGAGCCCAGTTCCTGTTGGTTCAATTAAACATAATTCAACAGATTTCTCAGTGAGAAGCTTAATTCTGTTTATTTCAATTTGTGTTAATTGTCTCATTAAATTATTTCAGTTTAGATATAAAATCTGTATAATCAAATTTACTGAAATTTAAAATGGAAATTTTATCACCAATAAGAATTATTCCAAGTTCGTCATTTGCACTTGCAAATTCTTTTAAATCTGTGAACCAAATCCTGAAATCTCCTCTTCCATTAGAACGATATAATGAGATTTCAGTTTCTTTAGCTTCCATATTTTGTAAAATAAATTGCCCTTTTATTTTCACCTTATGCGTTGGCCCATAATTCTGTTTTTCATAATCATGTATATTCTTCTCATTTAAAAACTCTCTTACAGCTGAAGTGGCATCCATAACACTTTTAACAAGTCCTGTCGCTGTAGGAGTAATTAGAGAGTAGGGAATGCTTAATTCTTTTAATGAATAGATGTTTTTCGAATAAACATCATCAGTGGTATCTTCTAATTGAGTAAAATTCAGCGATTTGTTAATTAATTCTTTAATAACTTTTCCTCTATGCTCTCTTGATGAAAGCTCGTGGCTACCTTGTCTAGAAACTTCGAAAAACTTTGTTTCATCTGATGTTAATAATTTAATTTGATCTTCATCACCGTTAAAATAGACATCAACTTTATTTTCTAAGTCAATCAAATTTTGTTCTAACTTAGCTAAATCAAGGTTGGTTTCAATTATTGCACTTAGTTCAAATAGTAGAGTAAATAAATTTGCCTTATTAAACCAATAGCTGTTTTCCGAAAGCTTAAGTTTACTTATAATTGTAATTGAATTTATCAGTTTTTTTAAAATTTCGGTATGTATGGAAAACTCTAAATTATACTTTTCTAAATAAAAATTTATTTTCGAATTTCTTCCAAAATATTTGCCTTCTAACAAAGTTGATGATATTAGCATTATGTATTGAGAGTCAAACATACGTTTGATGTCATTTTCAGAAAACACATTGTTTTTTAAAAAGAAAGTAGAAACCAAATCTCTCAGTTCATTTTCGAGAATGATGTCAGTTTCTTTCTCTGTCGGTTTATATGTTTTATCAGCTAAAAGCTTACAAAAAATTGCAAATTCTCCACCTCCGTATTCTGCATTTAAAATTTCATTTGAATTAAGTGAATAATCAGTGCTATTTATTCTTTTAAAAACTTCCTTTGTATTTTCTTCACCAATATCTTTAAGATCTTTAACTGAAACCAAATAATTTAAGAAATCTTTTTTTTCTTCCGAAGATAAACTATCAAATGACTTTATATTTTTAGCGTTAGAAAAATCTCCCTTTCCTTTTATATAATCAACAATTGTAGTAAGTCTTTGCTGCCCATCTACAACAACCTCTCTAGATTGAAGCTTATCCATATCCATTTCCGCACTTGCAATATATATCTCAGGAAATGGAAAATTTAACAATATTGTTTCAATAAATGCGTATTTATGTTGCTTTTTCCATACCAATTTTCTCTGGTAATCAGGGCCTGTTATTAATGAACCCGAATTAATTTTATTGTACAATTCGATTAGTTTAACACTATTTGAAGGGATTGAACTTTTTAATTTCATTTTTAGCTTATTAAATTTACTTGTATATTTTTTATATTTTCTTCATGATAAGTCTCAAAAAAATGCCAAGACTTATAAATTTCTATATTAATTACTCTACCATAATTCATTTGATATTTTTCTTGTGCAGATTTTATCTCACTTGTTAAAGGAAAACTTGAGGGTAAAAATCTAGTAGCTAATCTTCCTTTCAAAGCATATTGAGCTAAACTATTCCTTTCCTTCCATAAAAATGGTTCGCTATAATAATGAGTGTGATTATATAAGTTTTTTATTTCTTTATCAAACAAATTTGAGGAAATTATTGCTATGTCTAAATCCGATTTTTCATTTTCATTTGATATTTTATAATCATGATCAAACTCTTTGAACAGAAATAAACCAGCCACTTCTTTTTCTGGTTTTAGACTGAAACCTAACTTACCTGACCCAACTATAGCAATGTCTCTAACATGAACATCTAATTTTAAGGCAATATCCTTCTTAAACTCGAATTCTTCTCCTTTTCTAATTTCATTAAAAAAATATGTTTCACTTTCTATTAGATATTTTTGAACCAGAATATCTGGCTTGTAACTTAAACAATGACTTTTAAATTCATCTAAAATCATTACTTGATATTTTTTAAAATCTCTAACGCAACTGCTCTAGCCATAAGTGGAGGAACAGCATTACCCACTAAAGTAAATTGAGGCACTTCAAATTTGCGTTTATTTCCACCTGTTGAACGTTTACCTTGAAAAACAAATGAATCATCAAACGATTGAAGCCTTGCCATTTCTCTAACTGTTAAAGCCCGAGGACTAGAAAAATGAATATAATCATCTGGAATAGTCATTACGGTTGGACTTTGAGAATCAGGCTTCAAAACATTATAATTTCTTTTTTCTGAATCAAGTCCAATTTTTCTTAGCTCTTTTTTCGCTAAATCATAATCTCCTGTATTCAAAATCACATCTAGTCGTTTTATTACATCATCATTTTGCTTACTGGTTTTATGATTGTGCAATGGCGCGACAATATGTGTCAATGTGTTTTCCAACTCATCGGAGTTCTTTACATAAAAAGGATTTTTCGCATTAACAAATCTCCCGTTTAACCTTCCTTTTTTAGACCATTCAGCATAAGTCAATCCTTTTTTTTCGTCTGGCTTTCCATCTATAGATCTCTTTTTAATCAAAGATTTCATTTTTTCGGTTGAACCATTATATCGTGCCTTTAAATCAATTTTCTCATAGTCAAATTTCTCATCATCATTTCCGATAAAATCTAAATCAAATAAAGCTTCAAATACAGTTACTTTTTCATTTTCTGAAACGGTTGCAGGAACAGTCTTAATAAGCTTTTGGTCTTTTCTACAGCCAATAAAAAGGACTCTTTCTCTGTTTTGAGGAACACCGTAATTTGATGCAAGAGCAACAAAAGGCTGATCAATATTGTATAATCTTATGAGTGATAAGATTTCCTCAAATTCTTTATCAACTTTTGCTTTAATTACAAATGGTTTTAATCCTTGAATACATTCCTCGAATGAATAATTGTAAATTTCTAAAGCAGATATAATTTCAGCAACCTCACTTTGATGTTCTTTTGATGGGTTTAAATTTTTGAATGCTTCATTCACTTGCTCTATAATAGAGCTTGCTTCAATTGAAGTTAGAAAATCATCGAATTTTTCTGCAAAAAAATCATTATCTAAATCACTATGTGCTTTTTCTAAAATTACTTTTCTCCTAACATAAGATAATTCCTTACTCCTTTTTAATAAATTAAAACCGTGACGAATAGTATTAATATTTATATCTGTTTTACTCGTCTTATAATTAGCAATTTTAGGCGTAAGAACTCTAAATTTATTTTCTATGATTTGGATATAGGTTTCTTTTAATTTTTCAAGTTCTTTCTCATTTGCACTTTCGAATTGTAAACGCAAGTTATAACAATCTAAAGTAAATATCTTTTCTTTCTCAACTTTTCTCAGTCTTGCTAAAAACATAAGAAGTTGATTGAATTCTTTTAAATCAACTATTGATTTAATTTCTTGAAGAATCATATCTTTTATCTTTCCTCCTTCTTTTGTTAGAATACCTTTTACGTTTTCCATTACAAAATACTTAGGACGTAATGCTCTAATTACAGACAAATAATGCGCAAATAAATCATCTTTTTTATCGAACTTTTTTCTTTTACCTGCCAAGCTAAAACTTTGACAAGGTGGTCCACCACAAACCACATCAACTTGTTCTCCCTTAAGTTTTTTTAATAAATTATCTAAAAAATCTGGTTCGGTTATGTCTTGACACAAAAACTCAGCATCTAGTCCCAATTGATAATTGTATCGTGCTAAATGAGTCAATTCGCAGTTTTCATTTATATCACTACCCAATAAAAAATCATAATACCTATTTCCATATTCTGCTTGTAAAAAACCCTCACTAAAGCCACCCGCACCAGCAAATAAGTCAAGAAATTTTACTTTTTCTTTTCCTATATATTCAGCAGAATCTTCGCAAACAATTTTTATATCCGTATTTTCTTTACGACCATTTACTAAAGCCAAAATTTTATCTTTAACTTTTTTATCTGTAAAATTTGAATGTGGAACACTATTAAAATATTTCTCAACCTCTTGTTTTAAAAAGGACAAGAATTTATTAATTGACTTAAATCTATATTCCGAATCCTTAACGACTTGATTTTGTCCATCCCAATCTTTTTTCAAAATCTTTTCTCCTGTAGCAACTTTTACTTGGACATCTTTTTGCCTTATTACAAGGTGTATTGGAAACCTTTTGCTTTTATCAGCCTTATCAAGGTAAAATTTTACATTTATCATATTACGGACGTTTTACGTATACGGACAAATTTACGGACAAAATTGAGTTATGCAAGTTTTTTTTAATTTATTAAAAATAGTAAATAATCTAATCAACTTATTGTGGGTTATGTTAACTAACATCATTGAATTTTTTTCTAATTCTTAATAAATTTTATTTAAAAACATTCGAAAATTTTGTTAGAAAAAAACTAAATACCGTTATACTACTTCAGCCTTCGTGGTTCCGTTGTATTGAATAATTAACGGTTGTTTTTCATTCACAATACTCAGGTTTTCTGAAAAGTGTTTAAAATTAAAATCGATAGGTAAAATAACAAAACGGTATTTGTGATGATTTAATTTTAACTCATTGATGATGTTTGTTTTTTCTGTTTGAGAAAATTCTTCTAAAAATAAATTTTTTGGTTTTACTTTAAAATGTAAATAATAGTCAATGGCTATCATTTGCTTTAAAATTAAATCGTCTGGATGATTGATGTTAGCATAAGCAGTTAAAATGTCAAACACATCGTTTAACGAATATTTGTGATAATCTTTTTGAGTGCCAAAATAAGCACCAAGGTTTAATAAAAAATCAAAAATGCTATAATGAGAAGTTACATATTTTAAGGTGTTAATGGCTTTTTTTCCATTCCAATAAATTTCTAAAGCATGTTCTAATTTTACAATTTGAGCGAGTTGTTCTTTTGATAAATACTTACTTTCAATAATTTGATAAGGAGGCAAGGGATCATAAACAAATCCGTGTTCGTTTGATTTATCACGCACAGGCGTCCCTTTCAAAAATTTTAAAAATCCTAATTGCATTTCGGGAGCAAATAATTTAAACACTTCTTCAATACTGTATTTAATATCGTCCCATTCATCTAATGCTAATCCCACAATTAAATCAAGATGCATTTCTATTTTATCTTGTAAGTCTAAGATGATGCCTTTTGTTTTTTCGAAACTTTGTTTTCTACTAACGGCTAAATTTGCTTTCTGATTCACGGTTTGAATCCCAATTTCAAATCGAAATAAATTTTTAGGAACTTTTTCGTGAATGTATTTGATAATATCTGGATGTAAAATATCAGCTGTTATTTCAAACTGAAACACATTA
>JBIISW010000123.1:0-7350 GCA_044340865.1 Bacteroidia bacterium
CGCGAAGCGCTTAAAATCGCTGGATTGTGTGGGTTTTCATTTTTTGCAGGAGGGCATGAAGCCTTGAATTTTGATTCTTTTTTTCAAGAAAAAGAATGATGAAAATTTTCACGCATGATTTGATAAGGCCGTTTGGAGAGGTATTCGGATTTGAAAAGATTCTGAATCAAGTTCAGAATGACGTGAATTTAAAATCAATATTTTTATTTCACTGCGAGTCATGCCGAACTCGATTCGGCATCTCTTATTATTACAAACAAAAAAAGTTGAACACCCGTTCAACTTTAAAAATAAAAAATACACTGTAACCGTTAAAAAGCGTTTTTATCGCCGCGTAACATATTCGTGATGGTTTTAAATAATATTTTAATATCTAAATAAAAAGACCAATTTTCGATGTACCAAATATCATACTCAACGCGTTTTTCCATTTGCACCAAGGTATGGGTTTCGCCCCTAAAGCCATTGACTTGAGCCCAACCTGTAATTCCTGGTTTTATTAATTGACGAACGATAAACGAATTGATCAAAGCCGAATATTCTTCGGTGTGCTTCAACATGTGTGGCCTCGGCCCTACTACCGACATGCTACCAAACAACACATTAAAAAATTGTGGCAACTCATCTAAATTAGTTTGACGCAAAAAACGACCTACGCGTGTGATGCGTGTATCATGGCGTGTAGCTTGTTGCTCGTGGGCCAAATCGTTGACTTGCATCGTTCGGAATTTATAACACCAAAATACTTTATTTTGCTCACCAGTGCGTTCTTGTTTAAAAAAAACAGACCCTCGTGAACTCAGTTTAACGGCCAACATAATAATGGGAAACAACCAAGGGAAAATACAAACAATAACCGCTGAGGCAAAAGCGATATCGAATAAGCGTTTAACCGTTCTGTTTAAGGTTGATTCGAGAGGTTCTTGACGGAAAGAAATAACAGGCAAGTCATCGTAAAAATTAATTTCGACGCGTTTACTTTTGGTGAAATTTTGAAAATCGGGAACGAACTTTAAACGAATTAAATTGCGCTCGCAAAATAAAATGATCTTTGAGATTTCTTTACTAGCATAATTAGTTGAGGCAATGTACACTTCGTGCACTCCGTTGGTATTTAAAAAATCAATGGCCTCGTTTAATCCTCCCACCGAACCAGCACTTGCCGACTCTTTAGTGCTTGCCACATCATCAAAAAAACCAAGCACTTGGTAACCGTACGATACATCTTTTGATAAAATTTTCTGAATGTCTTTTCCTTTTTGTCCTGCGCCAATGATGATGACACGACGGTAATTGTATCCGGCCTTCCGTATTTTTTTTAATATCCAAACAAACACGTAGCGAAACAGCAATAACTCTGAAAAAAATACTGCCGAAAAATACATTAAGCGTAAACGCGATACCCCATCGTAATTTAAAAAGACAATTAAGGCAAATAAAATACATAAATATAAGCCGAGTAATTTGGTGGTTTTAGAAAACAAGGTTTCGATATAACCCACGCGCATGACATTATACGCATCAAAATACAAACAAATAAATACCCAGATCAAATTACTTAAAATCAGTGTAGACTGGGCAAAAGAATCACTTAAGCGAACTAGATTACCATAGCGCATGTAATAAGATACTAAAATGGCACTATTTAATAAAAACAAATCGCCAAACAAACCAATGAATTTGGTGTAAGGCGAATAACGGTATAAATTTGTTTTTCTAAGAGGCATATACTAAGCCAAAGAACGAAATTTTTCTTTTAAAATCAAAAAAATAAACTGCGTGTTCCCAATCAAATAGCGCTTCCATAAGCGTTTAGGCTCACTAATGAAACGGAACAACCATTCTAAACCTAATGTAATGAGCCATTTCGGTGCTCGATGTGTGGTGCCTGCATAAAAATCGAACACAGCACCAATGCAACAAATGTGGTTCGCCTGAATTTCCTTGAAGTGCTCATAAGCCCACAACTCTTGTTTGGGAGCCGTCATGCCAATAAATAAGACATCGGGATTGAACTGACGAATAACTGCTAACATCGCTGTAGTGTCTTGATTGTTGAATGTACATTTAAACGGTGGAGAATACGTCTCTACATTCACGTGTGGAAATTCTAAGGCAGCTTTTGCTTTGATGAGTTGCAAGGTATGTGCAGTGCTGCCTAAAAAAAAACAAGACCCCTGTGATTCATTTAAGCGATTCATTTCATAATGAAATAAATCAGCTCCAGCTATTTTTTTGAGTGCCGTACCATCCAAAAAACGTTTAGCCCACACAATGCTAATGCCATCGGGTAATAAAACATCACTGTGTTTTAAAGCCTCACTAAATTTTATATTTTTTTGCGCTATATTATACGAATGGGCATTGAGGGTTGTAATCAATAGTTTTTCGTGACTCAGTGTTTCGAGTGAGGAATGAAATAAATTATTTTTTTGAAGTAAAAACAAAATATAATTAATCAAGTAGAGTTTTTTTCTTTAGTGAAAATCTATCAGAAAAAAATATAATAACTTTTTTCTCAATGTAAATATGAAACAAAACAGCAACAATTACAGCTATAATTAAAACTAGAAAACCAAAAAACTCATTTAAATATAAATTGCTTTTAAAAAAAAATGTTGTGGATTTATAGGCAATCCCTAAAATAATCGGATGAATTAAATACAAAGTATATGATGCGTCTCCTAACGTAAACCAAAACTTATTAATTTTTTTATCATTTACTGTTTTAAAATTTGCAGCTCCATAAATTAACAGTGAAGAGGCTATACCATAACCAAAACGACTAGCTAATGAAGCTTTTGTTCCAAAATCAGTATATAGAGTAATTAAATACATACAAAATAGAATAAAAACTCCCAAGTAAATAAAAAGATTAGGGTTAATTATAATTTTATATCTATTATAAACGAAATGATAACTAACAATGCACCCAAACAAAAACTCTAAAATGAAATTACTAAAAATAAAACTAGAGGAAAATGGAAATGACCACGTATTAGCAACAATTATAATAATAAACCAAACAATTAATACATGTTTCATGATTCTTAAACCTAAAAAAATCCCTATTCCGAAAACTACATAAAAAAAACACTCAAAAACTAAAGACCAAGCAACACCTAAAAATGGCGAGGTGAATGGAGGAATTAATAAATATGATTTTATAATATAAATATAATCATCAGGCCAATTTAATTTACCAGTTGAAATTAAAAAAAATAGATAGACAGATGCTAAAATCCAATAAATAGGAAAAATTCTTACAAATCTTTTCTTGAAAAAAGATTTGATATTGGTTCGATTTTCGAGATCCTTATGATGAACATAAAAAATGATAAATCCACTTAATACAAAAAAGAAATCTACGCCAAACCAACCACCAAGAAAAATTCCATTAAGCCAATTAATATTAAGATAGAATTTTGAGGACTGATTTATATGTAATAATACAACAGCAAGAGCCGCTAACCCTCTGAAAATCTGTATTAAATATAACCTAGGCAAAAATATAACTTAAATAAAATAAACTAATTTGGATTTAATTGATCTTAATAAACGTTTAAATTGTTTAGTTGGAGCGAACATAGTATAAGTAGCATCAACCACCATATATTCACCAGAAAAGTTAATGGTATGTAGTCTTTCATAGCCATCCAAAAACTTTGAAGAGTTTAATTCAAAACAATATTCTTCTTTAAATTCTAACTCATTCAATAAACTGATTTTGTTCATTGAAATGGAATTACCATATCTTTTTGCATTATTTTGTGACGGTCGATAGATGTTGTCTTTAATTTTTATGAATGAGCCTGCTGGCCTACAAGCATCTAAACCATATTTAACTGGATTTAAAGGATGAGAAACATAAACACCAAATAACTCACTAGAATAATAAACGTGTAATTCTCCGTTTCTTTTATCATTACCTTTATATCCGAAAAGCCAAAATTTAGAATCATGTTCGAGAAATGTACAATCATATAAATTAGTATCCAGAATTTCAATTTGATTTGTTAAAGACAAGTTAACCTCATCAAACTCGTAAGCAATTAGTTTGTTTGAACTTGAATTTTCAGGTATAACAAATAATTTACTATTATACTCTATCAAAAAAGGATAAGAGTAATGTAAATTACTTTTTAGTAAAACATTTTTCTTAATGATATTAAATTCACTATCTAATTTTAAACAAGTTATAGTACCTATAAAGTTTCTTCTACTTAACTCTTCACACAAAATATAGATTGCTCCATCTTTTCCATGGTATATAAATGGGTCAGCATAAAATTTATTAAAATCTGGATGTCTAATCCAATGAAATTTAGCAGGAATAGTTTTAGAATGAATTGTTATTTTCTCGTTATATTTACAGATACCAATAACCCAATTTTTAATGTAAAACTTATCTAGTAATGTTTTCATAATAAGTTAAATTTATTTACTGGCTAAATCCATTATGATGTGAGAAAATTTTTCTTCAAAATGTTGTATGGTAAATTTTTCATTAAATAATTTATTACCATTATTACCCATTGCAATTCTCAATTCAGGCTGAGTTATTAAAAATGAAATCTTTTCAACCAAAGCATCGGTATCTTTTTGATTAACCAACAAACCATTATAATTATCAATAACAATATCTTGTATCCCACCTTCGAAAGTGGAAATAATAGGTAAACTAAAATCCATGGCTTCTAATAAAGCCAGAGGAAAACAATCATAATAGGTAGGAAATACGAAAATATCTGAGTGACTAAATAATTTTATCTTTTCAGGTCCAACAACTTTACCATGAGCAAATACATACTTTGTTAAGTCATTTTTTAGTACAAAATCATGAAAGAAATCTTCAGTGATATCCATCCAATTACCTGCAAAATGACACTCAAAATTTAAGCCTCTTTTCTTTAATTCAACAGAAGCATTTAATAATTCTAAAACTCCTTTTTCTTTCATCATGTTGGAAAGAAAAAGGAGTTTACATACATTCGAATTTACATCTTCTAAACCTTCCTGAATTCTATTCTCTCCCAGTATTCCATTATGACAAATACGTATGTTTGAGTGGTCGACATATTGCTTTATGTCGTAATACAAAAAATCAGATAATAATATAGTATCTGTATTTTTAAATACAAAAGAAAATAAAAAATCATTTAGTTTATTTTTACTCTGCTTAGATAATCCTTTATTATGAAAATGATAAACTATGTTAACCCTAAATAACTTAACTAAAGCCACAATACAAACATCTTTATAAAAACCTAAGCCGCTGCTAGTTAAAGTTATGTAACATAAATCGTATCGCTTAAAAATCAATTTTTTTAAAACACTACACTGCACTTTAAAAATACGGTATAGCTTATGAAAATTAAATTTACCTATTTCAGTCAAATGATTGGAGGCCGATAAATTAATGAACTCAGATTGAAATTGTTCATTAATTATATCACTGCTTTTAATTAAACTCCCAACCAATGCCGCGCCGTGCATGGGAGGTGGTAAATGTAAAACAAACAAAACTTTTGGTCTCAATTTATTTAGAAATAAAGTTACTATTAATAAAAGTATATTCTTCTGCCTGAGGCGAAATTCCAATTAATTGATATCCTTTAACTCTTAAACTTTTTATAGCATGTTTTGTTTTATTCACTGAAACACCTTTAAATCGATGATGAAATTCGATACAAATTTGATTAATTTGAATTTCTGCATTTAAAATATCGTCAAGCACATCGTATTCAGAACCTTCAATATCTAATTTCAATACATCAATTTTTTTATGCTCTAATTTCTTCAATATAGAATAAAAAGATAAAACAGGCACATCTACTTTCTTTAATTTTCTCTCATCATAATTTCTAATATTTCCTACCGTACAACTCACATGGTCAGGATTTTCTGGCAAAAAAAAAGATACTGTACCATCATGCGTATATAACCCATATGGTTCAAAAATAAATTTTTCAGGGAGTTGTGCGTAATTAGCTATAAAATCAATTGTTTTAGGCGTAGGATCGAAGCCAAACACCGTACAATTATATTGAGTAATTAATTCTTGATCAAATGAAATATCAGTTCCTACACCAAAAGAATACACTATACTTTTATCGTTTATGCAATCTGGATTCAAATAAAATCCAGCATGCTCATTGCCAAACCATTTTAGATTTATTTTTAAATCCTTCCTGAAAAACAATTCCTTTCCAATTAAAACTTTAATGTAATATTTTATTTTTTTCATAATTTATTATTAATAAAACTTTATTTATTCAACACTAAATTTTATTCTTGATAATATGTAACTTTAGTAAGTAGGTTTTTATCCTATTTTTTATCCTATTTTTCAAAGAATAAAAAGATTGCAAAGATTTCAAATTGTGATGATGCAAACATACATCACCGGGTAGAGTAAAACTTTCATTTAATCCATCATCTAATTCAGAAAAATATTTATTAAAAGTATTTGAATTAGTAGCGCCCTTTTCAAAACCAATATTTTTAACTTTTGATATTGCTGGGTATAATGTCAAGCCTTTATTTAAGTATTGATGATAAGACCAGCGAATAGCCCATGAATTTATTTGAGCTGCCCTATCTTTTTTAAATAATGTATATAAGTCGCTACCTCCAGCATTAAACCCTTGCTTGAGTGCATTTAAATCTCCAAAAACGTCAGAATTAACTTCATTAATTCTCCAATTTACATCAATCCAACACCTTTTATAGGTAGCCCATGCAAAAGAACATATTCTTGGTAAAAAATAAGCATCCATTAATGGTTCGGTAGCTTTAAATGGGTAGTTATATCCAGATATAGAAAATACGTTCTTATCATATTCAAACCTATTTAAAGCTAAATTCATAAACAATAAAAAATTACTCGATGTTTTAACATCATCCTCTAGTACAATTATTGTTTCAGAATAAGACAATACTTTACTGACACCATCAATTATGGACTTTGCTAGCCCTTTGTTCTCAATCGATTCATGAACTTTAATTGATTTAAATCCGTCAATCCTACTCAAATAATCCCGTACATTCTTTACTCCTAATTGATCTTTAAAGTTTTTAGGACCATCTGAAAAAATAATTAAGTCTGAATCAAATGCTAATCGATTATTTTGCAAGGCAGTAATCGTAACTTTTAAATTATCTAATCGATTGTAACAAAAAACAGTGACGGGTGCTAGCTTCATTATTTAAAACGATATACCAATAGATGAACCAGGATACCAATGATTTAAAGGATCCTCTTGAAAGGTAATAAACTGCTTATTATAAAGCAAAGAGGCATCAGACAATGCGTCTGAAAATTTTAATTTATTTGTAATAATAACAGCG
>JBIISW010000039.1:0-18110 GCA_044340865.1 Bacteroidia bacterium
ATAGTGGGAGTGCGCTCGGATTTAACTGCGGCCCTTTATTAATTCAAAATTCAACACATAAAATAAAAGACATTAACACTGCAAGTATTGCTATTCCTGGAAAATATACAACAGCTAACTTTTTATTATCACTCGCTTTTCCTAATGCTAAAAACAAAAAAGAAATGCTATTTAGTGACATAGAGAACGCATTACTCTTAAACAAAATAGATGCAGGACTTATTATTCATGAAAATAGATTTACGTACCAAGAAAAAGGATTAGAAAAAATAATTGACCTTGGCGAATTTTGGGAAAGTTTAATTAACGCTCCAATTCCGCTGGGAGGCATTGTCATCAAAAAAAATATAGATAAAAAATTGCAACAAACCGTTGATTTATTAATCAAGCAAAGTGTTGAATTTGCTTTTAAAAATCCTGAAAGTTCAATGCCATTCGTAAAAAAACATGCGCAAGAAATGAGCGAAGAGGTTATGAAAAAACATATTGCCTTATACGTCAATGAGTTTAGTATTGACTTAGGAGAAATAGGGAAAAAAGCTATTCAACTTTTGTTTAATAAAGCTCATGAAACTGGGTTAATCCAAAAAATGCCAACTCACATATTTATTTAAATGACCGTTCATCACCATTTATATTTTCTTATCCTAATATTTATTAAGGATGTTAAATTTTAATTTATATTTACTAAAAAAAATTATGCGAAAACTATTATTAATTACCTCTTCCTTGTTTTTTGTGGCAAATGCAAACGCACAAAACTCAGGATTAAATCTTGGTTACATTGATTATTCTGTAAGCCCAAAAAATGATATTTATAAATTTGCCAATGGCAATTGGTTGAAAAACCAACAAATACCTGCAAGTGATGGAAGTTGGGGTAGTTTTAATGAAATCAACGAACGAAACTTAGCTAATTTAAAATCATTAATGACTGATTTAGCTAAAAATGAAAATCCAACGAGTGGTTCAAATGAACAAAAATTACGAGATTTTTATTTAATTGCCATGGATTCAATTGCTATTGAAAAAGATGGTATGAAGCCGATTTCGGATGATTTAAAATTAATTGACGCGATTAAAACGCAATCAGATTTATTTAAAACAACAGCTTTACTAAATAAAAAAGGTATTTCTGGTATGTTGGGCTTTTATGTGTATTCAGATTTTAAAAATAGTAATGCTAATACATGCTACTTAGGACAAACAGGTATTGGATTACCAGATAAAGATTTTTATTTCGAAGCACAATACGAATCCATAAAAAAAGAATATGTAAGTCACATCGAACGTATGTTCATTTGCATGGGCAGTAGCGCTTCAGAAGCTAAATCTCAAGCGAAAATCATTATGGATATAGAAACGAATCTTGCTAAGAATTCGCAAAATGCAACAGAACAACGTGACGTGGAAAAGCAATATAATCCATTCAAAATTGAGGATTTGAAAGCTATGACATCGCAAATTGATTGGGATATGTATTTCTCTACTATTGGAATGAAAACGCCCTCTGTATTAGTTTTAAACCAACCACAATATTACAAAGGGTTAAATCAATTTATTAGTTTGGTGAAAATTTCAGATTGGAAAGTGTTTTTAAAATGGAAATTAATTTCTGATGCTGCTCCCTATTTATCGAGCAAATTTGTAAATGAAAGTTTTAAATTTAACGGAACTGTTTTGTCTGGAAAAAAACAAATGAAACCTCGCTACAAGCGCGTTCAAGGAGCTGTTGATGAAGCTTTAGGCGAAGCTTTAGGTAAATTGTATGTTGACAAATACTTTGATGAATATTCTAAAAAGAAAGTAATCATTATGGTTGATAATTTGATTTCAACTTATAGACTTCGTATCAATTCTCGTGATTGGATGAGTGCTGAAACCAAAGCTGCTGCTCAATTAAAGTTAGATAAAATTATTAAAAAATTAGGTTTCCCTGATAATTGGATTGACTACTCTAATTTAAAAATTAACACGAATTCATATTGGAGCAATGTAAGTAATGGACGCGAATTTCAATACAATAGAATGTTAGCGAAAATTGGTAAACCTGTAGATCGCATGGAATGGGGAATGACTCCACCAACGGTTAATGCTTATTACAATCCTACATCAAACGAAATAGCTTTTCCTGCTGGCATTATGCAAGTTCCATTCTTTGACCCAAGCGCAGATGATGCATTTAATTATGGTGTCATGGGCGCAATTATTGGGCACGAATTAACGCATGGATTTGATGACCAAGGTGCACAGTTTGATGCAGATGGTAACTTAAAAATGTGGTGGAGTGATGCCGACTTTAAAAATTTTAAAAATAAAACAAAACTAATTATTGATCAATTCAATGGTTATAAAGCAATCGACACACTTCATGTCAATGGAGAATTAACTCAAGGTGAAAATATTGCTGACTTAGGCGGATTAACAATGGCTTACTATGCATACAAAAGAACCTTAGAAGGAAAAAAATCTCCAGTAATGGATGGTTTTACTGGGGAGCAACGATTCTTTATTTCTTGGGCACAAGGCTGGAAGACATTAATGCGTGATGCGTATTTAAAACAAATGATTGCGACAAATCCACACTCTCCAGGTAATTTCAGAGCAATAGGACCATTAAGTAATATGCCTGAATTTTACGAAGCCTTTGATGTAAAAGAAGGTGACGGGATGTTTATTCCAGTTGAAAAAAGAGTAGTGATTTGGTAATATGTATTTTCATCCAAAAAAAAAGGCGAGCATTGCTCGCCTTTTTTTATGAAGTTAACTTTATTTTTTATTAATTAATTCATATCCTTCATCAACTAGTAAACTTTTACTTTTACTAGCAGCAACAGCTAATTCATCGCACCTGTTATTTTCTTTATTTGACGCATGGCCTTTTACCCATACAAATTTAACGGCATGCTTCTTATCAATTAACAAAAATCGTTTCCATAAATCAACGTTGGCTTTATCCTTAAAGCCTTTTTTTTGCCAATTATAAACCCATCCTAAATTGATTGAATCTAACACATATTTTGAATCTGAATATACAATGACTTCACATCCCATTTTCTTTATTTTTTCCAAACCTAAAATAACACTCAATAATTCCATTCTATTATTTGTTGTTAATGTAAAGCCTTCCGAAAACTCTTTACGCTGATCTTTATATTTCATGACAATACCATAACCACCTGGCCCTGGATTCCCAGAACAAGCTCCATCAGTATAGATTTCTATCGTATTGCTCAACATATCTTTTAAAATTGAAACTAAAAATCAAAAATACATATTTTATCTAAGTAACATGTTATTCCATGTTTTCCACATTTTACTATAAAATTTGCTGCTTTTTATTTATATTTAAAACTTATAAATCAGCTTTCAGCATGGCAAAAACATCCTCAAAAAAAGAAAAAAGTATTTACAACGAAAACTCATTACTGTTTTTAAAAAAATACATTAATAATCCCTCTCCAACAGGATTTGAAAGTGAAGGTCAGAAATTATGGCTTTCTTATATCAAACCTTATATTGATGATTATTTTGTAGATACATATGGAACTGTTGTTGGAGTTATAAACCCAGACGCTCCATACAAAGTTGTCATTGAAGCGCATGCAGATGAAATATCTTGGTTTGTGCATTATATTACAAAAGATGGTTTTGTTTATTTAAGAAGAAATGGTGGAAGTGATCATCAAATCGCCCCTTCTAAGCGAGTTAATATACATACTGATAAAGGCATTGTGAAAGGTGTGTTTGGTTGGCCTGCTATACATGTACGTGATGCAGCAAGAGAAGAAACTCCAACACTTAAAAATATATTTTTAGATTTAGGTTGTAAAAATGAAAAAGAGGTAGAAGCTCTCGGCGTTCATGTAGGATGTGTAGTGACTTACGAAGATGAGTTTATGGAATTAAACAATCGCTATTTCCTAGGAAGAGCTTTAGATAATCGCATTGGTGGATTTATGATTGCTGAAGTGGCTCGTTTGCTAAAAGAAACAAAAACAAAATTACCATTTGGATTATATATTGTAAATGCGGTTCAAGAAGAAGTTGGATTAAATGGTGCAACCATGATAGCTCAAAAAATAAAACCAAATGTTGCCATCATAACAGATGTTTGTCATGATACACAAACACCGATGATGAATAAAATAACAAGCGGAGATTTAGCCTGTGGCAAAGGCCCTGTGTTATCTTATGGACCAGCCGTTCAAAATAATTTACTAAAATTAATTATTGAAGCTGCTAAAAAAAACAAAATTGAATTTCAACGACAAGCAGCAAGCAGAAGCACTGGAACAGATACCGATGCATTTGCTTATAGTCATGAAGGTGTGGCATCTGCACTTATTTCTTTACCTTTAAGATACATGCATACAACCGTAGAAACAGTTCATAAAGAAGATGTAGAAAATGTGATTAAATTAATTTTAGCAACTTTAAAAAGCATTAAAAACAACCACAATTTTAAATACATAAACTAAATAAATCGAGACATGAATTATATAAATCATTTAA
This sequence comes from Bacteroidia bacterium, assembly GCA_044340865.1. GTDB lineage: Bacteria > Bacteroidota > Bacteroidia > B-17B0 > Aurantibacillaceae > UBA4416. The sequence goes on from JBIISW010000039.1 coordinate 4,516, forward strand.
TAATTCAAATCATCATTTAAAAATGGCAATATTAGGATCTATATTAAAAAAAGCCGTTGACTTAGGTAGTAAAATTCCGAAAAGAAAAAATTATGCCTCTCAACAAGAAAAAGTTTTAACAAAACTGCTTGCAAAAGCAGAGCACACAGCATTTGGCGAACATTTTAATTTCACAAAACTATTACAAGAAAAAAATCCAATTGAACAATTTCAAACTACTGTATCCATGTATGACTACAGTAGTATTTATAAACAATGGTGGCATAGAGCACATAAAGGCGAACCTTATGTATGTTGGCCAGGTAATATAAAGTATTTTGCTCTTAGTTCAGGAACATCAGAAGCTGCAAGTAAATATATACCAGTTACAAAAGAGTTATTAAGTGCCTTCAAAAAAGGCAGTGTTAGACAGTTAATAGCACAAAGCAATTATAATTTACCAAAAGAACACTTCACTAAAGGCATGTTAATGCTTGGCGGAAGCACGCTTTTAGATTTTAATGGTAGTCACTATTCAGGGGATTTAAGTGGTATAACAGCGGCTAATATTCCAATTTGGTTTCAACGATTTTACAAACCTGGCAAAGAGATTTCGAAATATAAAGATTGGGAAACAAAATTATCTGAAATTGTAAAGAATGCTAAAGATTGGGACATAGGCGTTATTGTGGGCGTTCCCGCATGGATACAAATTTTAATGGAACGTGTTATAGAATATTATAAAGTTGATACGATACATGATATCTGGCCAAACCTTCGAGCCTATGCACATGCTGGTGTTTCCATTGAACCTTACAGAAATAGCATCAATAAATTAACAGCATTTCCATTAATTTTTTCTGATACCTACTTAGCATCGGAAGGCTTAATTGCATACCAAGAAAGGCCAAATGCAGAACAAGGCATGAGAATGCTACTAGATAATGGTATATTTTTTGAATTTGTTCCATTTAATGAAACGAATTTTGACTCAGATGGGAACTTAAAAAAAGAAGCCGTTGCTTTAACAATAAAGGATGTTGAACTTGGAAAAGATTACGCTTTATTAATGTCAACTTGTGCAGGCGCGTGGAGGTATTTAATTGGTGATACGATTCGATTTACTAATTTAGAATTAGCAGAAATTGTTATTACGGGAAGAACAAAGCATTATCTGAGTTTATGCGGCGAACATTTATCTGTAGAGAATATGAGTAAAGCCATTATGCTTACTGCTAAAGATTTAAATATTGAAATAAATGAATTTGCTGTAGCAGGTATTCCTTATGAAACCATGTTTGCCCATCAATGGTATGTTGGATCAAATAAAGTAGTATCAGAATTAGCCATAAAGGAAAAACTAGATTATTATTTAATGGAATTAAATGATGACTATAGAACAGAGCGCATAGCTGCTTTAAAAGAAGTGTTTGTTAAAGTTTTACCAGATGATGCTTTTATAGATTTTATGGCTAGCAAAGGAAAACTTGGATCAGCGCACAAATTTCCACGTGTACTCAAAGGAAATTTATTAAAAGAATGGGATACATTTACTACATCATATAAAAATAAATTTTGATTTTAAGTTTAATATACCAAGCCATTATTATTGTTATACTGCTCACATTTTCTTTTGGGCCTGCGTTTTTTGCGTTAATAAATACAGGTATCAAACATGGATATAAAACAGGTGCATTCTTAGCCATTGGAGTTGTATTTAGCGATTTGTTTTTATGCTTGTTAGTGTGTTTACTGGTTCATTTTGGGATGGCAAATTTATTGCATTCAGAAAAAACACAAACATTTTTTGGAATCATCGGTGGTATTATTTTGATTGTTTTTGGAGCATTTTTCTTCAAAAAAATTCCTGTGAAAACAGATGAAACTATTGACATTGAAAATCAATTACCAAGTCCTAAAGTAATGCTATTAAAAGGATTCTTATTAAACTTATTTAATCCAACAGTATGGCTATTGTGGCTAGCAAACGTTACCGCTATTAGTAAATCACTACAATATAATATTTATAAGATGCTAGTCTTTTTTCTATTAGTATTAGCTGCCGTACTATTTATAGAATTATTTAAAGTAAAACTAGCTGGGAAAATAAAAAATTATCTTACTGATAGAATCATGACTATAGTCAATTATATTACTGGAACTTCTCTGATTATTTTCGGATTGCTACTTATTTATAATCATTACTTTGCTAAATAAAATGACAAATAATCCCTTTTCTGAACTCCAAAAAAAACTTGAAGAAAGTATTAAATCTTTTCCATACGTTTACTTATTTAAATTTATTGTTAAAGCTGATAATAAATCAATAGCATTAGTGCAAGTGATGTTTGGAAACGACGCGGAAATTTTCCAAAAACAATCTTCAAAAGGAAATTATATAAGTCTATCAGTAAAACAAGTAGTATTAAGTGTAGACGAAATTATATCTGTATATAAAAAAGCAGCTGAAATAGAAGGCGTAATTACATTATAATGTCAATGTATCAATTAGAAAATAATGAACTAACCATCAAAGTAAACTCCTTTGGCGCTGAACTTAGCTCAGTTATTTCTACAAAAAATAACATTGAATATATCTGGCAAGCTAATCCAGAAATATGGCCAAGGCATGCTCCTCATTTATTTCCAATTGTCGGAAGATTAAAAGATAGCCACTATAATTTTCTGAATAAAAATTATGAATTACCTCAACATGGATTTGCACGAGATAATGAATTTAAATGCATTGAACAACATGAAACATCGTTAACATTTGAATTAATAACAACCGATGAAACATTAAAACAGTTTCCATTTCATTTTTCACTAAAGATAATTTATAGATTAATTGAAAATAAATTATTAACCCATTACGAAATTTTCAATCCAGATTTAAACCAACTCTATTTCTCAATTGGAGCACATCCAGCGGTTAATTGCCCACTCCAACAAGACGAATCGTTTAATGATTACAGTTTACTATTTTCAGACAAAAATGAATTAGTCATCAATACCTTGCATGAAGGGTTAATTAAAAAGGAAACTAAAACACTAACTTTAAATAACAACAAACTAAGTGTTTCGAAATCATTGTTTGATAACGACGCTTTAGTCTTTATGAATTCACAAATAGAACAACTAAGTTTAGTTTCAGAAAAAACAAGCCATGGCGTTACAATGGAATGTGTTAACTGGCCATTTTTTGGAATTTGGACCAAGAAAAATTCTGAACATTTTATTTGCTTAGAACCATGGCATGGGATTGCGGATGGAGAAACAAGTGATTATAATTTTAAAAATAAAACAGGAATAATTACATTAGCACCACAACAAAGTTTCAATTGCTCATTCAATATGATATTTTATTAGTGATAGTAGCATTATAACATAAATAAAACCAATAAATAAAGTATTAAAACTCATCTTTAAATACATTCATTCATGATACAGCAATTCAAAAACAGATTACAAACTTCAATAGATTTAAAAACAGCATTGCTAAATAATGATACTATTTTACAAACATTAGAGCATATTGTAAAAGACATTGTAGCAAGTTATAAAAATGATGGTAAAGTTTTATGGGCTGGTAATGGCGGATCGGCTGCTGATGCTCAGCATTTATCAGCAGAATTAAGTGGTAGATTTTATTACGATCGTCCACCGTTATTTAGTGAAGCTTTGCACGTAAACACAAGTTATACAACAGCTGTTGCAAACGACTATAGTTACGATATCATTTATAGTAGACTTACGCAAGCCATGGGCCGAAAAGGTGATATATTGATTGGGCTATCCACAAGTGGTAATTCTAAAAATGTCATTGAGGCCATTAAAGTTGCAAATGAAATAGGTATGGTAACAATTGGTTTTACAGGAGAAACAGGTGGAAATATGAAAGCTATTTGTAAGCACTTAGTAAATATTCCATCAAAAGATACACCTCGCATTCAAGAATGCCATATGATATTAGGACACACTATTTGCGAATTAGTTGAAATCGAGTTATTTCCAAAATCTTAGAATTTTGTTACAAGAAGCAATTATATTAGCCGGTGGATTTGGAACAAGATTACAATCTGTTGTAAATGACGTGCCAAAACCAATGGCACCAATTAACAATGAACCTTTTTTAAATTACATATTTGACTACTTAAAACACTATCAAATTAAGCACGTCGTTTTATCAACTGGTTATTTATCTGAGAAAATAATTGACTATTATAAAACGGAATTCAACGGAATTAAAATATCTTATACAACTGAAGAATTGCCGCTAGGAACCGGTGGAGGCATAAGATTAGCATTAGAAAAATGCACAACTGCAAATGTTCTCGTCCTAAATGGAGATTCTTTTTTCGATATTGATATTGAATCTTACAATCAAAATCATATTCATTCAAATGCCCAGTATTCGTTAGCTCTTCGAGAAATTGATAATGCATCGAGGTACGGAACCATTACACTCGGAAATGATAATTCAATCAGTGCCTTTAAAGAAAAAGATAATAGAGAACATTCTGGATTAATCAACGGAGGTGTATATATTTTAAATCGAGAATTATTTTTGAATCAAACACAAGCCAATACACCATTCTCAATAGAAAAAGATTTTTACGAAAACAGAATTTCCGAACTGAATATTTTTGGATTTGAATATGATGGATACTTTATAGATATTGGCATTCCTCAAGATTATAAAAAAGCACAAGATGACTTTAAAAGATTTACATATAGATAACACGTGGACTTTGTTTTTAGACAGAGACGGAGTGATTAATAAAAAATTAGAAAACGATTATGTAAAACATACAACGGATTTTGAGTTTATTGATGGCGTGTTAAATGCTTTGAGAATTTTAAACACTCAATTCGGAAAAATAGTTATTGTTACGAACCAACAATGCATAGGTAAGCGGATTATTTTCCCTGAAGATTTAGATTTAATCCATCAAAATATGTTGTATGAAATTTCTTATTTAGAAGGAAGAATTGATAAAATATATTATGCACCACATTTAGCGTCTGACAATCATCCCGACCGAAAACCTGGAATTGGAATGGCCTTGAAGGCCCAGAAAGATTTTCCTGAAATTGATTTTAATAAATCAATTATAGTTGGTGATAGTTTGAGTGACATGGAATTTGGAAAAAATGCTGGCATGAAAACGGTTTATATTTCAAATGAACCAACAGATGATGAACGTATTGATTTCAATTTTAAAGCCCTCATTTACTTTGCACATACACTATCAACGAATTTAAATAATTAAGCTTTGAAAGTTTCAATTATAACGATAACCTACAATAGTGAATCCACCATAAAGGATACCATAGAATCCATTATAAACCAAACTTATAAGAATATTGAATACGTTGTAATTGATGGAAACTCAACTGATAACACCATTTCAATTATTAAATCCTATGGAGATAAAATAACCACCTTCATTTCAGAAAAAGATAATGGATTGTATGATGCTTTAAACAAAGGGATTTCATTAGCAACGGGTGATATAATCGGCATATTGCACAGTGATGATTTTTATACAAACAACCATGTTATAGAGAAAATCATTTCAATATTCAACAACTCACAGGCAGATGCTGTATATGCAGATTTGTATTATGTAAATAAAAATAACACCAATCACATTCATAGAAAGTGGCTGTCTGGAAATTATAAAGAGGGTATGTTTTTAAATGGTTGGATGCCACCACACCCAACATTTTTTGTAAAACGAACTATTTATGAAAAATTTGGAAGTTTTAATTTGACTTTAACATCCGCGGCTGATTACGAATTAATGTTACGCTTCATACACAAGCACAAAATAGTAGTAGCTTACTTGTCTGAATTCATTATTAAAATGCGTGTTGGAGGTAAAAGTAACCTAACTTTAAAAAACAGAATTATAGCCAATAAGGAAGATAGATTAGCTTGGAAATTAAATAATGTGAAACCCTATTTTTACACAGTATATTTAAAACCCTTGAGAAAAATCATTCAATTATTTAGAAAATAATTTTACAAATCAATTTCTGTTTTAAAAACAAAAGTAGCTGGACCTTCAAGCCATATATTATAAAACGTATGTTCTAAAACCTTTTCAAAATTCACGTTTAAGTATCCACCCAACGTTTTTATGGCACAATTATTTTTTGTAGTACTTGCTCCACTAATGGCTGCAACCAATGCGGCAGCGGTTACACCTGTTCCACAAGACAATGTTTCATTTTCTACACCACGTTCATAAGTGCGAACAAACAATTCATTTTCTTTTTTCTCAATAAAATTTACATTGGTTCCTTCAGCTTCAAATCTGGCATTATACCTAACTTTTTTGCCTTCTGTGTAAACATCCATTTTCTCAACATCCGAAACATATTTCACATAATGTGGAGAACCTGTGTTTAAATAAAAAAAATCGCTGCCAATTTCTACATTTCTAACATCATTCATTTTTAATGAAACAAGATCATCAACTATTTTAGCGTCATGCAAACCGTCTACGGCTAAAAACTTAGCTTCACTACTTATGACTCCAATTTTTTTCGCAAAAGCTGTGATGCATCTACCACCATTACCGCACATGCTACTTTCATTACCATCGCTGTTAAAATAAACCATTTTAAAATCGGCAGTAGATTCTAACTCTAAAAGCATTAAACCATCCGCACCAATTCCAAATCGTCTATCACAAAGCCATTTAATTTGTTCGGTTGAAAGAGAAATAGAATTATCCCGATTATCAATTAAAATAAAATCATTACCAGTACCTTGATATTTATAGCAATTGACATTCATAATATTAAAATTAATTAATCTTCGCTAACAACTCGGAATCATTTACAATTTCTAAAGATTTAAATTCGGTACCTGCAGAAATTTTATAAACGAATTCGTCATTTTTTAAATAAAAACTATCGTCCACTTTATAAATAGTTATACTACTAAAGTCGGATAAACCATAAAGTATGACTCTATTACGAGTCATTCGATATCCCTTTGAGTTTAAGGGTGTTTTCCAGAATTCCACAAAAAACAAATTTGGGAAATTAGTAGTTGTAACACCCGCTAACTGACCAACCAAAGTGTCTTGTTTTTTGGTTGCATCTAAATCAATTACTTTAATGTTTTTTACAGATAATAATTCCTCTTTTGCAATATTTAAATCTTCATCATCATTCAATAATTGATCAACTTCAGAATAATTAATAGTTGGAGATTTTTTGGCACTTAATCTTAGTTTTTTAATTGAAATGGTATCTTCATTTTGATCTAGCAAACCATCCATGGATTGCTCCGTAATCTTTATACTTTCAATGGAAGGTTTCGATATTTTTTTTATGTAATCATCAATTTTGAAGATAAAAAAAACAATCCCAATTAACAATCCAATTGTAACTCCAAAAACAAATGGTGGTATTTTATATTTTAACTTTAACATGATTAAGGTCAAAATTACGTATTTTTTATCGTGTCGTTAATGAATGTTAAAAACAACTTTTAAACATGTTTTTCCAATTAATTTTGCGTTATAAATCATAAATAATATCAAAATTTAAAAAAATAAATATGAAAAGAATAATCTCAACCTTGTTTATTGGCGCTATAGGCGGCGTGTTTGCTTTGGTAGGAAATCATTATTTTTCAACTCAAACAAACACAAATCAACTTAACTACAACCCCTATTCTACCCCAATTCATTTAACTAGCAGTCATGCCAACCATACTGCGACTAGTGGGATTGATTTCGTAATGGCAGCCGAAAAATCAATTAACTCAGTGGTCCACATCAAAACGATAGTCGAAAATAATAATAACCTCGCTTACGATCCTTTTCAAGATTGGTTATTTGGCGGAAGGCCGCGACAACCAAACCAAATGCAAGGAAGTGGAAGCGGTGTAATTATAAGTCAGGATGGCTATATTGTGACTAATAATCATGTTGTGAAAGATGCTACAAAAATTGAAATTGTATTAAACGATAAAAGAAGTTTTATAGCAGACGTGATTGGAACTGATCCTACAACGGACTTAGCACTCTTAAAAGTGAAGGTCAGCGATTTGCCATTTGCTAGTTATGGAAATTCAGACTTAATAAAAATTGGGGAATGGGTACTTGCTGTTGGAAACCCATTAAATTTAAATTCAACAGTTACTGCTGGTATTATTAGTGCGAAAGGAAGAAATATTAATATTTTAGAAAATAACCAAGGGACATTAGCTCCAATTGAATCCTTTTTACAAACGGATGCGGCCGTAAACCCAGGAAATAGTGGCGGTGCATTAGTAAACACTGCCGGAGAACTTGTAGGAATAAACACTGCCATTGCTTCAAATAATGGCTCTTACCAAGGTTATTCATTCGCTATACCTGTGAATATTGTAAAAAAAGTTGTCGCCGATTTAATTGAATATGGTTCTGTGCAACGTGCTTTTATTGGACTAAGCATTATTGATATCGACTCTAGAATGGCAGAAGAAAAAAATATTAATCAATTAAATGGAGTTTATGTAAATGGCTTAACAGCAAATGGTGCAGGCGAATTAGCCGGTATAAAAATTGGGGATGTGGTTACAAAAATTGAGAATGTAGAAATAAAAAGTACAGCAGAATTACTTGAACAAATTGCCAAATTTAGACCAAGTGATAAAATTAATGTGAGCATAAATAGAAACGGAAAAGAAATAATACTTCCGATACAACTAAAAAATAAAGAAAATAATTTGGGTGTGATAAAAAAATCTGAAATCGTAAAAACATCTATATCAGCGCTTGGTGCAGAATTCGAAGAATTAAATGTGGACGAATTATCTAAATATAGAATACAAAATGGAATTAGAATTAAGAAACTACTGCCAGGAAAGCTTTTAAATGCGGGTATTAAAGAAGGTTATATCATTACTGCCATTGATAAACGAAAAATTTCAACAATTAAAGATTTACAAACTTTACTCGAAACTAAATCTGGTGGAATTTTAATTGAAGGTGTTTATGAAAATGGGATGCGAGCCTATTATGGATTTGGTATGTAATTGGTGTATTTATTAAGAAATATTTTACTTCTATCTAATTACCAAAAATTTAAAAAAAGAATTAAAAATGAATACAAAAAACGCAAATAGTTAATAATCAATTAAATATAAAATTGTAAAAACCGTTGAATTTTACTACTTTTGTAGGCTACAACAAACAACATTTCATCATGAGGCAACTAAAAATAACCAAATCGATTACAAATCGCGAAAGTGCATCGTTAGATAAATATCTTCAAGAAATTGGACGAGAAGAATTAATTACTGCCGAAGAAGAAGTTGTTTTAGCAAAAAAAATTAAAGATGGCGATCAAGCTTCGTTAGAAAAACTAACACGTGCTAACTTACGTTTTGTGGTTTCGGTAGCAAAGCAGTATCAAAATCAAGGGTTAAGTTTGCCAGATTTAATTAATGAAGGGAATTTAGGATTAATCAAAGCCGCCCGTCGTTTTGATGAAACAAGAGGTTTTAAATTTATTTCTTATGCTGTTTGGTGGATTCGTCAATCCATTTTACAAGCTTTAGCTGAGCAATCTCGTATTGTTCGTTTACCTTTAAATCAAGTAGGTTCCTTAAATAAAATCAATAAAGCGTATTCAAAATTAGAACAAGAATTTGAACGTGAACCAAGTGCTGATGAAATTGCAACGTTATTAGACTTACCTATTGATAAAGTTTCTGATACCATGAAAGTATCTGGACGTCATGTAAGTATGGATGCTCCTTTTGCAAATGGTGAGGAAAGCTCATTATTAGATGTATTAGTTAACCACGATTCATTAAAAGCGGATGCAGGTTTAATTATGGAGTCTTTATCAAAAGAAATTGATAGAGCATTGTCTACATTAACAGAGAGAGAGCGTGATGTTGTGAAATTATTTTTTGGAATTGGATTAAATCATGGTTTAACACTTGAAGAAATTGGAGATAAATTTGATTTAACAAGAGAACGCGTTCGTCAAATTAAAGAAAAAGCGATTCGTCGTTTACGTCATTCATCTCGTAGTAAATTATTACAACAATATTTAGGATAAACATTTTAGATAATTAAAAAGGCTTACCAGTTGGTAAGCCTTTTTTTTATTGAACTAACTTGTAAATTATTTTTTAAAGACGCCTTTAATTTTATCTTTCAAGTGTATAACTTTATCTATTTGCTCTTGAATAGCCGGAATAGTCATATCAGTCATTGGCGAATCACTTAATGATTTTAAGGACTCAGGATAAAACAAAATATAGCTGGAGAATTCACTATTCTTATTTAAAGATTTAGGCATATTATCAACATGAAAATCAAAAGAAACCGTTTGTTTCCTGCTACTCAAAAACACATATAAATCATCTGTATTTACTTTATCAACAATGTCACTATCATCAAAACTAGTTACCGTGAGGTAATTATAAAACTCTTTTTTCTTATCATTCACTAACTTAATAAATGCATCAATTGTTTTTTGCTGCCCGTAAATAATAGAACCAGTTCCAATCTGTTTTAAAATCGTATTTATTTTTTTCACAACTAAATTAAATCCACTTTCTAATTCTGCATTTGGAGTGAGAACTAAAATCACTTTATTATAGGTGTTTAATGGTTGAATAATTTTAGAAATAATAATGGACTGCTTTGTTTTTAATAATAAATTATCAGCGATGGTTCCAAAAATAATAGTACTAGAACTTTGCTGTGCTTTCCAACTAATTAATATGTCAGAAATATTATATGCCTTTGCGGTTCGCGCGATACCATCAACAATACTCAAATCAACCTTCTTGAGCACCTGTACTTTTTTATCACCTGATGAAATTTGCTCAACTACACCATCAATTACTTTTTTGACAACATTAATTCGTTCATCAGCTTCAGCTGTATCTTCTACAATAGATAAAGGATAAATTGGTTCTTGTGATTTAACATCTTTAATCATTAATGACAAATCAATCAGTCTTGCAATATTTTCAGGATTACTAACCGGAATTAATATCCGTTCCGTTCTGTCGATGATTTTTTTAGAATTTTCATTTTCTTCAATAGCAATTTCTCTTGAAGCACGCTCCGTAACAAACGAACTCACCATGCAAGTAATTAAAATTAAAATAATGGTACCGTTGATTACATTTTGATCAAACAAACCGATATCATAACCTACTTTAATAACTGCTAAGGTAGCCGCAGCATGAGACGCACTTAATCCAAACATAACACGTTTTTCGTGTTTGGTATATTTGTAAATAAAACCTGTGACTTGCGCGGCCAACCATTTTGTAGCAATTGCTACAAAGCTTAAAATCCCAGCAAAAACAAGCGCATTTGTACCCTTAAAGAATAAACTAAGATCCACCAACATACCAGCACTTATCAAAAAGAAAGGAATAAAAATGGTATTGCCAATAAAAATAACTCTATTCATTAATATAGAATTATGAGGAATTACTCTGTTTAAAGCTAATCCAGATAAAAAGGCTCCGATGATTGGTTCAACGCCAGCTAATTCGGAAAAGAAACCAGAAATAAAAACAACCGCTAAAACATAAATGTATTGTGAACTTCCCTGCCCTTCAATGTTTCTAAAAAACCATCGACTAATTTTTGGTAAAAAATACAACACTGAAAAGCCTAAAAGTCCTAATGATCCAACCAAACGAATCCAAAACATAGAATTGATTTCTCCACCAACTACATTAGTTATTACACCAAGCAAAATCAAAACAGCACTATCCGTAATAATTGTTCCGCCAAATGAAACTTGAACAGCTCTGTTTTTTACAATACCCATATTACTGACAATGGGATAACTCAGAAGAGTATGTGTACTAAACATACTGGCTAATAATAAAGCAGGCCACATGGTAAACTCAAATACATAAATACAAACTATGTATCCTATGATAATTGGAATAAAGAAAGTGAGTGCGCCAAATACTAAACTCTTAGCCCGATTTTGTTTATACTCTTGCATGTCGATTTCTAAACCTGCTAAGAACATAATATATAATAAACCTGTTTTACTAAACAACTCGAAACTAGTTGATTTCTCTATAATATGCAGGGTATTTGGACCAATAATCACACCTGCTATAATTAAACCAATGATGCCGGGAATTCGGAATCGTTTTAAAATAAGCGGTGCAAATAAAATAATTAAAAGCGTCAGGGATAAAATTAAAACAGGATTTGTAACTGGAAGATACTGATTAAGAAAATCTTTAATTGCCAATAAATTTAAATCCATTTGTAACATGTTATTGTTTTAGCGAATATAATGAAATAATACAATTCAATGAATGAATCAATAAAACAATAATCAAAAGGTAACTTTCAATTTTAGAATGAAATCACAAATTTAATTTGTGCTAACACTTCGAGACGCCTTCATGGCTAAGATGTATTTAAATAAATCATCTTTTTGCGCATCTGTTATATTCGCTCGTGGAGCCATATCATCTACTTCATGTTTCCATGATTCCTCAGAACGATTATATAAATTCTTCATTCCGTGACAATTAGTGCATGCGCCGCTATAAATGGCATATCCGTTATTTAAATTCTGTAACGTAACATCAGGATATTTAGGTTGAATAGCTTTCAGCTCAATATCTGTTGGCAATAGGCTGTTTACTGTTTTAGCAGCAACTGTTTTAACAACAACTGTTTTTTTTGAAGTACAAGAAAATGTCATATTTGCAATGACAATGATGGCAATTAACTTTAGATTTTTCATGATTTTTAAATTGAGGGTTTATTAATCTTCTATATGATATTCATTTATTTTACGATACAGTGTTCGTTCACTAATTCCTAATTCTTTTGAGGCATATTTCCGTTTTCCTTTATGCTTCTTCAAGGCTTTTTTAATCATGTCGATTTCTTTGTCTTGCAATGAAAGCGATTCTTCAACAAAAATAGGCTGAGCATATGCATTTTTATCAGAAACAATAATTGGATTATGCACAGTTAAATCTCTATTAGTTGGCAAAACCGAAAAATTATTCTCAGCTCTGAAAAGCTGATCAGTATTTTGCAATGAAGTCTCATCCATATTATTTAACGGATTTGAAACCCCTTTCATCATGTTATGAACGACCTGTTTTAAATCATTCATTTCTTTTTTCATATCAAATAATACCTTGTATAGCAAATCCCGTTCATTCATTTCAGTAGATGATGAATTTGAAAATGGATTATTAGTTAAAGCTGGTAATTTATTTGTTTGATAATTTGGAAGATACTGTAATAACCCTTCAAGCGTTATTTCTCTATCTTTTTCAATAATGGAAATTTGTTCTGTAATGTTTTTTAATTGACGAATATTTCCTGGCCAATAATAATTAATCAATGCTTGTTCGGCATCTGGATTTAATTTAACAGAAGGCATTCTGTACTTAGTGGCAAAATCGTTAGCAAACTTTCTAAACAATAAGGATATATCATCTTTTCTGTCACGCAAAGGAGGTAAATTTATTGGTACAGTATTTAATCGATAATATAAATCTTCTCTGAACTTACCTTTTTCAATAGCTACATTAAAATTAATATTAGTAGCTGCAACAAATCTTACATTTGTTTTTAGAACTT
>JBIISW010000162.1:0-5303 GCA_044340865.1 Bacteroidia bacterium
TACTACTACCTACTTTAATGTATTCACCCGTTTCTAAAACACGTAATAATCTTGCTTGAGTTGATAAAGGGAGCTCTCCAACTTCATCTAAAAAAATAGTTCCGCCATCAGCTACTTCAAAGTATCCTTTACGAGCTTCGTGAGCTCCTGTAAAAGAACCTTTTTCGTGTCCGAATAATTCACTATCGATAGTTCCTTCTGGAATGGCGCCGCAGTTAACAGCAATATACTGACCATGTTTTCTAGCGCTATTTTGATGGATAATTTGAGGAAACACTTCTTTACCAGTTCCACTTTCACCATTAATCAAAACACTCAAATCTGTTGGCGCAACTTGACGAGCAATATCAATTGATCGATCTAATACTGCATTACTGCCTATTATACCAAAACGTTGTTTAATATCTTGTAGATTCATAAGGGACTTAAATGATTAAAAGGACTGTTTGACATAAGGGACTGGTATTAAGTATGAAATATTTATTTAATTTTTACGACTAATGTTTCTCGAAAATTTGAAATTTGCTTTTGAAGAATTTCTACTTTATTCAAAATAGTTTTTAACTCGGTTTGATCTCCATATTTTCTTCGTTCACAAATTAATAATTGGGTTTCTATCTCGTAACTTGAGGTTAAGGCGGTAGTAATAAATTCAGCAAAATGTAATTCTGTTCGTTTACCTGAGCCTTCAGCGATATTAGATGGAACAGAAACAGAGCACCTTTCTAACTGTTGAATTAAATTAAACTTTTCTTTATGAGGAAGACTATCGGTATAATTATAAATTAAATCGCATAAATCCATGGAATCTTTCCAAATAGTTAACTTTTTAAAATTATGCTTCATCATTCCTTAAAGTCTTAAGTCTCTTATCTCTCTTTTGTCCCTTTAGCCTCTCAAACGCATTCTCCAATCAAAGTACCACTTGTGCAGCTAGTTATAAGAACGTTCACGTAATCGCCTTTTTTCAAATTTCCTTTTGGGAAAACACAAACTGTATTTTGTGAATTTCGTCCACTCATCATGTTGGCTGACTTTTTTGAAACATTTTCTACTAATACTTTATATACTTTACCTAATCCTTGTTTGGTTCTTATTTCACTATGCCTGCGCTGTGCATCAACAATTTCTGTTAATCTGCGACTTTTAATTTCTGCGGGTACATCATCTTTATACTTACGTTCGGCTAATGTTTTTGGTCGTTCGCTATAACTAAACATATAAGCAAATTCATATTGCACGTCTTCCATTAATGACAATGTATCTTGGTGTTGCTCTTCGGTTTCTCCACAAAAACCAGTAATAATATCTGCGCTAATACCTGCATCTGGCAATATGCGGCGGATTGCAGCAATTCTATCTAAGTACCATTCACGCGTATAACCTCTATTCATTTTTTCTAACACATCGCTATTTCCGCTTTGCACAGGCAAATGAACGTACTTGCAAATATTTTCATACTTAGCCATCATGTGTAACACATCATCGCCCATATCTTTAGGATGTGATGTTGAATAGCGAACTCTTAATTCAGGATGGATTAACGCAACCATTTCAAGAAGTTCTGCAAAGGTTGTTGAATTAGCTTTTTGCTCTTCAGTTAAATTTTCTTTTTTTAAACCACCGCCACTCCATAAATATGAATTCACATTTTGCCCTAACAATGTTATTTCTCTATAACCATTTTCAAAAGCTTCACGAGCCTCTTTTACAATAGTTTCTGGTTCACGACTTCTTTCTCTTCCTCTCGTAAATGGTACAACACAAAAACTACACATGTTATCGCAACCACGCATAATACTTACAAATGCACTTACACCATTTGCATCTAAACGAACCGGTGAAATATCTGCATAGGTTTCCTCTTTACTTAATATAACATTAATGGCTTGTTGACCACCTTCTGCAACTGCTATTAAATTTGGTAAATCACGATAAGCGTCAGGCCCAACAACCATATCAACTAATTTTTCTTGCTCTAAAAACTGATGTTTCAAGCGTTCGGCCATGCAACCCAAAACGCCAATTAATAAGTTTTTATTAGTCTTTTTTACTTTTTTGTAATCGTACAAACGCTGTCTTACTTTAGACTCTGCATTTTCTCTGATAGCACATGTATTTACAAATATTAAATCCGCTTCTTTATAATCACTAGTCGTCGTATATCCTTTATCTATTAAAATAGAGGCAACAATTTCACTATCGGCAAAATTCATTTGACAACCATAACTTTCCAAGAACATTTTTTTTCCATTCCCTTCGCCAACTGAGGCTCTTGAAGTGGAGTTAAAAGGTTCTCTCATCAAGGCTTCACCTTGCTTAGATTCATCAATAATTTTACTTTCCATATAACATCAATAAAAACACAAAGGTAATGCTTTGTTCTGACATTTTGACACATTAGGTGCTTTTGACTTCATAAAAAAAAATAAAAAATAAAAACAATTAACTGTCTGTATTTTAATTAGTTAAGAAGTCGTTTGATTCATTTCATCGACTTTTTTTAGAGCTCAAAAAAATATAAATTAGGATTAATCGGATTTTATTTTTTTTCTTTGCACAAAAAATTAATAGAAGGAATTGTTTTTTAAACCTCTTTTTTAATCAGATTACACATTATTTTACTTATAGATATTATAAATACATGGCAAAAAATTTAGTGATAGTTGAGTCCCCCGCAAAGGCAAAAACAATAGAAGGATTTTTAGGAAAAGATTTTATCGTTAAATCAAGCTTCGGACATATTAGAGACCTTGTGAAAAAAGGGTTTGGAGTGGACATCGAACATAATTTTACGCCAACATACGAAGTACAACCTGATAAAGAACGCGTTATTGCGGAACTGAAAAAATTAACAAAAGGTGCTGAGATGATTTGGTTAGCATCCGATGAAGATCGTGAAGGAGAAGCCATTAGTTGGCATTTATACGAGACGTTAAATTTAAATCCTAAAAACACAAAGCGAATCGTTTTTCATGAAATTACAAAACCAGCCATTTTAAAGGCCATTGAAAATCCTCGCGAAATTGATATTAATTTAGTAAATGCTCAACAAGCGCGTCGTGTTTTAGATCGATTAGTTGGTTTCGAGTTGTCGCCCATTTTATGGCGCAAGGTTCGCCCAAGTTTATCTGCTGGACGAGTTCAATCGGTTGCTGTACGATTAATTGTGGAGCGCGAGCGTGAAATTCAAAAATTTAATTCTACATCTGCCTTTAAAGTATCCGCTATTTTTAATGTTGGATCGGGTTTATTAAAGGCTGAATTAGACAAGCGTTTTGCTAACGAACTAGATGCTCAAGCATTTTTAGAAACATGTAAACCAGCAACTTATACTATTGATAGTTTAGAAACTAAACCTGCAAAACGTTCACCTGCTGCGCCATTTACAACATCCACGTTGCAACAAGAAGCGGCTCGAAAGTTAGGTTTTTCTGTAGCACAAACGATGCAAGTTGCTCAGCGTTTATACGAAGCTGGTAAAATTACATACATGAGAACTGACTCCGTTAATTTATCGGATACAGCCATGGATCAAGCAAATAAAGCCATTAATCAAAATTACGGAGAGAAATATTATACACCTCGTAAGTTTAAAAATAAAAGCAAAGGTGCTCAAGAAGCGCATGAGGCCATTCGTCCAACCTACATTGATAGAACTGTCATTGATGGCGAGCGTAACGAAATTAGACTCTACGATTTAATTTGGAAACGAACCATTGCTAGTCAGATGAGCGATGCTGAATTAGAAAAAACAACTGTAAAAGTGAACGTAAGCGGCGCATCCGAAATATTTGTTGCACAAGGTGAAGTTTTGAAATTTGATGGTTTCTTAAAAGTATATATGGAAGGAACGGATGATGACGATTCTGATGAAGATAACGCTTCCATTCTTCCACCAATGAAAGTTGGTGAGAAAATTGAAAGTAAAGAAATTTCGGCAACGCAACGTTTTACGCATCATCCGGCTCGTTATACTGAAGCGAGTTTAGTTAAAAAATTAGAAGAATTAGGTATAGGTCGTCCGTCTACGTATGCACCAACAATTAGTACAGTTCAAAAACGTAACTACGTTGAAAAAACAGATAGAGAAGGTAATCCAAGAAACTACACTTGCTTAACATTAGTAAAACAAAATTTAACTAAGGAAACAAAAACAGAAAATACAGGTGCAGAAAAATCAAAATTATTTCCAACTGATATCGGAATGGTTGTTAATGATTTTTTATTGCAATACTTCCCTACCATTTTAGATTTTAATTTTACCGCAAAGGTGGAGGAAGAGTTTGACGAAATAGCGGAAGGTAATTTAGACTGGCAAAAAATGTTAGGTGAGTTTTATCATCCTTTTCACAAAACCGTTGAAGACACTATGGAAAATAGTGAACGAGCCAGTGGTGAACGTAGTTTAGGAATTGATCCTGTGAGCGGAAAGCCTATTATTGTTAGGATTGGTCGCTTCGGCCCATTAGCACAAATAGGTGAAACAAACGAAGAAACAGGTGAAGTGGCTAAATTTGCAAGCTTAAGAAAAACACAAAATTTAGATACCATTACATTAGAAGACGCACTTGATTTATTTAAGTTACCTATGAATTTAGGAACTTATGAAGGTAAAGAAGTTGTCATTGGTGTTGGTCGATTTGGTCCTTATGTTAAATTAGATGAAGCCTTTATTTCTATTCCTCGTACCATCGATCCATTAACTATGGATATGGAAAAAGCCATTGAAATAATAAAAGAAAAAGAATTAGCTGATGCTCCTGTTGCTCATTATGAAGGAAAAGGTGTTACAAAAGGAAAAGGAAGATTTGGACCATTTATTAAATACGAAGGCATGTTTATTAACGTGCCTCGTGCATACGACTTCGAGAACTTATCGCAAAATGATATCAACGAATTGATAGAAAAAAAATTAGAAAAAGAAGCAAACCGTTATATTCAAAATTGGCCAGAAGAAAAAATTTCAATTGAAAATGCGCGTTGGGGACCACAAATTAAATTTGGTAAACTACAATTGAAATTAATTAAAGATGGTGGTGGGAAATTTACACCAGATGAATTAACTGCATTAAATTTAGAAGCTGTAAAAGCAATGATAATTGCACAAGTGCCAAATGCGTTTAAGAAAAAAGCAACGGCTAAAAAGGCTTCAGCTAAAAAAACCACCGTTAAAAAAGTGGCAGCTAAAAAAGTAGCAGCCAAGAAATCACCAACTAAAAAAACAGCAACTAAAAAAGTGGCTGCAAAAAAGAAATAAAAAACATGTTTAGTCATTAAAAGTGGGGTTCTACTCCACTTTT
>JBIISW010000124.1:0-7253 GCA_044340865.1 Bacteroidia bacterium
TTTTTATTTCGGCACATTATTGGGATCCACGTTCTCCAAAAATGTTTACCATCGACGATATGAAAGCGTCTGATTTTAAAATGAGTGTAGTAGCTGATATTACCTGTGATATTGATGGCAGTGTTCCAACAACCTTACGTTCGAGTACGATTGATAAGCCTTTTTATGGTTACAATCCAAAAACAGATAAAGAGGATGTGGCATTTAGTAAAGAAACGATTTGCGTCATGGCGGTTGATAATTTACCATGTGAATTGCCTCGTGATGCGAGTGATGATTTTGGAAAAGATTTAATGGAACGTGTTATCCCATTTTTATTTAAAGACGATATAGATAAAATTATTGAAAGAGCCAGCATTTGTAAGGATGGTAAACTTACTTCCAATTTTGACTATTTAAGTGATTATGCTTATTAACTAAAACATAACGAACATGATAAAACGAATCACGAGTGTAAGTTTTTTATTAATCTTATTTTATATTAACTCGACTATTTTTGCTCAGCAAAGTAAAAAAATAAAGGTGTTGTTTTTCGGTAACAGTTATACCTATGTAAATAATTTACCGTTATTAATTAAGGATATTGCCTTATCCAATGGTGATACATTGTTATATGATAGCAATTGCCCTGGTGGCCAAACTTTTAATGGACATTTTACAGATCCTACAACGGTTACAAAATTAACGGCACAACCTTGGCATCATGTTATTTTACAAGCACAAAGCCAAGAGCCGTCTTTTCCACCTGCACAAGTTGCAAGTCAAACTTTGCCTTATGCAATTAAATTAGATAGTATGATTAAACACTATAATCCATGTGCCGAAACCGTATTTTTTGAAACCTGGGGAAGAAAAAATGGTGATGCATCAAACTGCCCTTTTTATGCGCCACTTTGCACCTATTTAGGAATGCAAAATAGATTAAGAGCGTCTTATAAATTATTTGCAGATTCAACACATGGTGTTTTTTCACCAGTAGGTGAGGCGTTTAAAAAATCAATTGCATTAAATCCTTCATTAGAATTATATAGCCTTGACCAAAGTCATCCATCGCTCGAAGGTTCTTATTTAGCAGCATGTGTGTTTTACGAAGTGTTATTTCATAAAAGTGTTTTAACGTCTACGTATACAGCAGGCGTTTCATTAGCTAATTCTGTTTTCTTAAAACAAATCGCGCACAGTGTTGTGGGTGATAGTTTATCAACTTGGAATATAGGTAAGTACACACCGTATGCTCCGTTTACAACCAGTTTAATTAGCGCATTAAATTATCAGTTTACGGGTTATTCCAGTACACTAGCTAATAAATGGTATTTTGGAGATGGAACAACAAGTTTATTAAGTAATCCAAGTCATGCCTATACGGTTTCGCAAACGTATACGGTTTCACATGTTGTAACAACTGGATGTAAAAAAGATTCAGCTTCTTTTATATTATCACCAATTATTTTAGATATTTCTCAATCTGCTTCAATAGAAAATTCTTTTTCAGTGTTTCCAAATCCAGTTAATCATATTTTGTTTACGAATTCAAATGGGCATTTTAAAATCTTTGATTTACTTGGAAATGTCTGTTTGCAAGGTAATAAAAGTGATGAAATTATAATTGAATCTTTGAGTTGTGGCGTTTATTTCATCGAATTAACTTCTGCAACTAGCACAGCCATAATAAAATTTATAAAAGAATAAATTTTAGATTTTTTTGTTTTGCTATAAATTATAGCGATAAACTGCTATAAAAATATTTATTTTTGAAATTATAAATAAATATTTCATGGATATTGCGAATAAATCAAATTTACCTGATGAGGTTTTAATGAGTAAAATTTACATGATTCGTGGTCAAAAAATAATGCTTGACCGCGATTTAGCTGAATTGTATGGTGTTGAAACGAAACGATTAAAAGAACAGGTAAAACGAAATAGAGAACGATTTTATGTCGATTTTATGTTTGAATTAACGGATTTAGAGTTTACGAATTGGAGGTCGCAATTTGCGACCTCCAATTCAGATAAAATGGGATTAAGATATAAGCCTTTTTGTTTTACAGAACATGGTGTGTTAATGTTATCAAGTGTATTAAATAGTAAGAAAGCAATTCAAGTGAATATACAAATCATGCGAATATTTACTCAAATGAGAAAATTACTTTCTGATAATTCAGAATTTAGATTGACACTTGAAGAACTAAGAAAAAAAACAGAGAATAATACTAAAAACATTGAGGTTGTATTTCAGTACCTTGATGAATTAATTGAGAAGACTGAAGAGCAAAAACCAAGAACCCAAATTGGTTATAAGATTGGAAAGAAATAATTTAAAAAATCAAGGTCGCAAATTGCAACCTTGAAAAACACAAAAATTCTATCATCATATCGGGCAACCCTTCGATCCTCGACTACTCTCGATGTAACAAATACTTACTTTTCAAACTTTGGCTCTATACCCATATTATAGAAAATAAAGGAATATATATCAGCTTGTTCTTCAATTACTTTTGCTGTTGGTTTTCCTGCTCCGTGTCCCGCTTTGCTATCAATACGAATCAACATCGGATTAGTTCCCGTATTTTTTTCTTGTAATGTAGCTGCAAACTTAAATGAATGCGCTGGTACTACTCTATCGTCATGATCGGCTGTTGTTACCATGGTTGCGGGGTAACTCACATTTTTCACATTATGCAAGGGCGAATATTTATATAAGTATTGAAACTGACTGCTACTATCACTAGAGCCATATTCAACAGCCCAGCCCCAGCCTACTGTAAATTTGTGGTAACGTAACATGTCTAACACACCTACTGCTGGTAAACACACTTTATATAAATCGGGGCGTTGAGTCATACAAGCACCAATTAATAAACCACCATTTGAACCGCCTTGAATAGCTAATCTTTCGGAAGAGGTATATTTTTCTTTAATTAAATATTCGGCCGCTCCAATAAAATCATCAAACACATTTTGTTTCTTCTCTAACATACCTGCTTTATGCCACGTTTCGCCATACTCACCACCGCCTCTGATATTAGCTAAAACAAACACGCCACCTTGCTCTAAAAACGCAATACGTGCTGCACTAAAACTTGGATTCATAGATGCGTTAAATCCGCCGTAAGCATATAACAATGTTGGGTTGTTTCCATCTAACACCAATCCTTTTTTCGACACAATAAACATGGGCACTTTAGTTCCGTCTTTAGAAGTAAAAAATACTTGTTTGGATTCGTATTGATTCACATCAAAATTCACATCAATTTTTCTAAACAACTCTGATTTGCCCGATGCAATGCTATATTTGAAAATACTTGTTGGATATACAAAAGACGTATAGGTATAATAAAACTCTTGGTCTTTTGCTTTACCACCAAAGCCCTGCGCTGTTCCTAATCCTGGTAATGTGATTTCATGTTCTAATGTTCCGTTTAAATCGTGTTGATATACATGTGTAGCTACGTCCTTTAAATAACTGACAAATAACTTTCCGCCGCAAGTACTCGCGCTTTCCATAAACTCTGGCTTTTCAGCAATCACTGTTTTCCAATTTGCTTTCGCTGGATTTTTAGGATCAACTAAAACTACTTGCTGGTTTGATGCGCCATCATTTGTTTTAACAATCAGTTTATCTCCTACATTATCAATCACTCCATAATCGTAATCAAAACCCTTAAATAATAAAGTGAATTTACTATTAGGTACACTTAAGTCTTTACAGAATAATTCGTTACCTGAAGTTCCAGCACTTGTGTATAAAATTAAAAAGCGTTCGTCTTCTGTAACTCCTGCATTTAAATATAATAACGGGTGTTGCTTATCTTCATATACCAATTTATCTTTCGATTGATTGTCGCCCAATTTATGATAATACACTTTGTGGTATTCGTTCACATTTGAAAATTCTTTCCCTTTAACAGGGGCATCGTAACGGCTATAATAAAAACCATTTCCTTTCCATGAAGCTCCACTAAACTTTACCCATTCTAATATATCTTCTAATGTTTTTTGAGTCTCAATTTCCATCACATACACCGTTTCCCAATCGCTACCAGACTGATTGATGGCATAAGCCACATATTTATTGTCGTTAGAAAAACCCATTAAACTCATAGCTGCGGTTCCATCTGCCGATAATTTATTGGGATCAATAAAAACTTTAGGTTCATCTTTTCCTTTTTGAAAATATAAGACACTTTGGTTTTGCAAACCATCATTTTTATAAAAGAAAGTAAACTCTCCCACTTTAAATGGCGAGCTATATTTTGGAAAATTAATTAACTCTTCAATACGTTTTCCTAATTGCTTACGGAACGGAATTTTAGATAAATATCCTTCCGTTACTTTACGCTGTTCTTCCACCCAATGTTTGGTGTTTTCAGCTGTGTCGTTCTCTAACCAACGGTAAGGATCTTCCACCTTAGTTCCAAAGTAATCATCTACTTGTGCAACTTTTTCTGTTTTTGGATAATTTAATTTTTCTTGCACGACTTCTGTTTTTTTATCATTACAAGATGCTAATATAATGGCTGCATTTAATACGATGATGATTTTGTGTTTTATCATGGTGTTTTAATTTATAATCAAATGTAATTTATTGTTACAATATAAAAAAGAGTTATATAATCGGATTAAGCCGTTTATAAATTAAAATACCCAAAGAAAAATTTCTTTGGGTATTTATACTGTCACCCTGAACTTGTTTCAGGGTCTCTGAGTTGCTGAAACAACTTCAGCATGACTTTACTTCAAACTTCCAATCATGTCTTCTGGACGAACCCATAGATCAAATTGTTCATTTGTTACATAGCCTAATTCTATGGCAGCTTCACGTAACGTTTTATTTCCTTTGTGCGCTGTTTTAGCAATTTTGGCTGCTTTTTCGTAACCAATATGAGTATTTAAAGCAGTAACCAACATCAATGAATTTTCTAAATGTTTTTTAATTTCAGGTAAGTTTGCTGTAATACCATCACTACATTTTTCTGTAAACGAAACACAAGCATCACCAATTAAACGAGCCGATTGTAAAACGTTAGCAGCAATTAATGGCTTAAATACATTTAATTCAAAATGACCATTCAATCCACCAACAGTTGCAGCCACATCATTTCCAATTACTTGAGCGCACACCATGGTTAAAGCTTCTGGTTGAGTTGGATTTACTTTTCCTGGCATAATAGAAGACCCTGGTTCGTTATCTGGGATAACGATTTCACCAATGCCACAACGAGGCCCAGAGGATAACATACGCACATCATTTGCTATTTTAAATAAAGCCACTGCACTGCGTTTTAAAGCACCACTTAATTCAATCATCGCATCGTGTGCCGCTAACGCTTCAAATTTATTAGGCGCTGTTACAAATGGTAAGCCTGTTAAATCTGCAATTTTTTTAGCAACTAAAACATCATATCCTTTTGGTGTATTTAAACCTGTTCCAACTGCCGTTCCTCCAAGTGCTAATTCTTTTACAGCTTCTAAAGCATTTTTTAATGCGCGAATGCTCATGTTTATTTGTTGAACATAGCCACTAAACTCTTGGCCTAACGACAATGGTGTGGCATCCATAAAATGCGTACGACCCGTTTTAATAATCGTTGAAAATTCTTTCGCTTTTTTGTCTAATGAATCACGTAATTTTTCCATACCAGGAATAGTGATTTCAACGACTTGTTTGTAAGCAGCGATATGCATAGCCGTTGGATATGTATCGTTACTACTTTGAGATTTATTCACATCATCATTTGGATGTAATACTTTTGGTTCGTCTGTCAAAGCACCACCATTCATGACATGAGCTCGGTATGCAATAACTTCGTTTGCATTCATATTACTTTGTGTACCCGAACCTGTTTGCCAAATCACTAATGGAAATTGATCATCTAATTTTTTTTCTAAAATTTCATCACACACTTTTCCAATTAAATCGCTTTTTTCTTTACTCAATACACCTAACTCGCAGTTAGCTTGTGCAGCCGCTTTTTTTAAGTATGCAAATGCATAAATGATTTCTTTTGGCATGCTTGCTTCAGGCCCTATTTTAAAATTGTTACGAGAACGTTCTGTTTGAGCACCCCAATAAACATGAGCAGGTACTTTTACCTCGCCCATTGTGTCTGTTTCGATTCTAAATTCCATGGTTTATTTTGTTTTTATAAGGTGGCTAAATTACAAAAAGTGATTGAAAATAGTACAATATTTTTTTTAGGCATCAAATGATTCTCATCAGTAATTCATGATGCTTATCAGTCTGTTTTCATTGTTAATTTATGTTTAAAAAATCAATTTTAAATAAATAAAGCCGTAAGTTTGTTTTAAATAGAATTGATTATGAAATACATTTGCCTTTTTATCGCCATATTTTCCGTAACTACTTTTTTTGCTCAAAATCCAGCAGAAAAAAATTCGCGTAATGAAAAATACATCCAAGTTTCAGGGGTTGTATTAGATGACAGTTTACAGCCATTACCATTTGTTTCCATTATGTTGAAAGGCACGCGTTCTGGAACCGTGAGTGATTATTATGGTTTTTTTACCATTGTGGCTAAGGCAGGCGATGAAATGCAGTTTTTCTCCATCAATCATAAGAATAAAGTCTATAATCTGTCGGATACGTTAACTGGAAAACATTATTCAATCATTCAAATTTTAACGAAAGATACCATTCAATTACCAACAGTAAATGTATTTCCTTGGCCAAGTAAAGAGCAATTTAAACGTGCCATTTTAAATTTAGATTTAACAGATACAGATATTGAGCGTGCTGCTAAAAATATGGATAATGACGATATTCGTTCTTCTATCCGAGGTGGAACAATGGATGCGGCTTCCAATTACAGAGTAAGAATGCAACAACAATACACTCGTTTGTATCAAGCTGGTCAATATCCAAGTGTGAGTTTGTTAAATCCTGTGGCTTGGGCTCAATTTATTGATGCGTGGCGAAAAGGAAAATTGAAGATTAAATAACTATTTATTTTTACCCTTCGACAAGCTCAGAGCGCTGTAATGTAAAGATTTAATTTATTATAAAATATGCGTTAGGGATTGCAGTGAAAATCCTTTATGAGGAACGAAAAAAGATTGTAACGAAAAGCCCGGCCAAAGGCAACGCCCAAATTTATTTTATTTTTACCTTTCGACAGCCTCAGTGCACGAAAATAAAAGCACATAAATTAAAATTAAATCTGCGTTAGGGATTGCAGTGGAAATCCTTTTTGAGGAACAAAAAAAGATTGTAACGAAAAGCCCGGCCAAAG
>JBIISW010000020.1:0-23359 GCA_044340865.1 Bacteroidia bacterium
CGCCGCATAGTATGCATTTAATTGCTTTGGGGTTAAAACAACAATTTAATATTCCTTGGATTGCTGATTTTAGAGATCCTTGGACGCAAATTGATTTTTACAATCAATTACAATTAACAAAATGGGCTGATCGTACGCATAAAAGATTAGAGAAATCAGTTTTAAAATCTGCTAATAAGGTGGTAACCGTTAGTGGCCATTGGGCTGAAGATTTAAAACTACTTTGTGATAGAAACATCGATGTGATAACCAATGGGTTTGATGCTGACGATTTTACACCTACAGATGATAATACCTTACTGAAGGGTTTTTTATTTCACCATATTGGAGCGCTCAATAAAGATAGGAATCCACATACGTTATGGAAAGTGCTTGGTGAACTTTGTAAAGAAAATAACACGTTTAAAAGAGATTTAAAATTAAAGTTCACCGGTAAAACAGATGCTGCTGTTTTTGAAAGTTTAAAAGAGCATGGCATCTTTGAAAACGCTGAAAAAACTGATTATATGGCGCATTCAGAAGTGGTTAAATTATTATTAAAATCTCCGGTTTTATTATTACCACTTAATGATACTCCAAATATTTTAGGAATTGTTCCGGGTAAATTATTTGAATACTTAGCTGCTCAGCGCCCAATTTTTGCAATTGGAAATGTGAAAGGCGATACTGCGAAAATCATCGCAGATGCTCATGCTGGAACAATGGTTGGGTTTAAAGATGAAGAAAATACAAAAAAACGTGTTTTAGAATTATACGAACAGTTTAACAAACAAACTTTACAGATTGATTCTAACTCTATCGAAAAATATTCTCGTAGAAGTTGTGCAGAAAGCTACACGACACTGTTAAATGAAATCGTTGGTTAAAATAATTTCGTTTTTAAAACCCTGTGTATTTTTTAAAAATTTTAATTGCAACAGCTAATAAAATAATTCCAAATACTTTTTTAAGGATTGCAATTCCACCAACGCCAAGAAAGCGTTCCAATCTATCTAAGTTTTTGAGTACAACAAAAACAATGATTACGTTTAAAAAGATAGCGAAAATAATAGATATTAAATTATACTCAGCTCTAATAGAAAGCAATGTTGTGAGTGTTCCTGTGCCAGCAATTAAAGGAAAGGCCAATGGTATAACGGACGCAGTAGCTGGCATTGTATCTTTTGAAATTTGAATTCCTAAAATCATTTCCATTGCTACAATGAAAATGAGAATAGATCCAGCAAGCGCAAAATCACCAATGGTAATTCCAATAATTTCTAAGATAGAATTTCCTACAAATAAAAAAATAAGCATGATGCCAAGCGAAACTAAAGAAGCTTTAGGAACGTCGATTCCACCAGCCTTTTGCTTTAAATTAATTATGATTGGAATTGAGCCAATAACATCTATTACAGCAAACAAAACCATTGTCACTTTTAAAATCTCAATGATATCAAATTTTAAATCCATACGTTACTTTTTAATTTAGATGATTAATAATAAAGTACTTTTTTTATTTCAAGGCATCAATTAATTTTTCAGCTAATTCAACGCCAATTCGTTCTTGAGCTTCATTGGTTGCCGCTCCGATGTGTGGCGTTAATGATATTTTCGTGTGCTTTAAAATAGCTTCGTTTGGAGTAGGTTCATTTTCAAAAACATCTAAACAGGCATGTGCAATTTTTCCTGAATGTAATCCAGCTAATAAATCTGTTTCATCAATCACACCACCTCTAGAAGCATTGATTAATATGACACCATTTTTCATTTGATTAATTTCTTTTTCGGAGATCATTTTTCCTCCCGGCACATGCATCGTAATCACATCTGCACTAGATATCAATTGATCTAACGGTACCGTGCTAATCTTTACATCTACTCCTTGCGTGCCATGTATATCTAATTTTAATTCGGCTTCTTTCACAAATGGATCATACGCTAAAACTTTCATTCCACACCCTAATGCAATTTTAGCAGTATATTGCCCAATGCGACCAAAACCAATAATACCAATGGTTTTATCTCTTAATTCAATGCCTTTAGAATAAACTTTTTTTAAATCTTCAAATTTTGAATTTCCAATTAACGGCATGTTTCTATTACTTTCATATAAAAAACGAACCGAATTAAATAAATGAGCAAACACTAATTCAGCAACAGAATTACTTGATGCTGCTGGTGTATTAATCACTTGTAATCCTTTTGAACGCGCATAATCAACATCTATGTTATCCATTCCAACACCACCTCTGCCAATTACTTTTAAATGAGGACAAGCATCTATAACGTCTTTCCTAACTTTGGTAGCACTGCGAACAGTAAGGGCAATGTAATGTTTATCATTTAGTTCTTGAGCTAAATTTTCTTGAGCTACCTTGTCTGTAACCACTGTGAATCCAGCTTTTTCTAACATGCTTTTACCTACCGCATCAATGCCATCATTGGCTAAAATTAATTTACTCATTGTAATTATTTAAAATTTTTATTCAATTTATTTTTTTAAAATTTGACAGTTAATCCGCCTTGAACTGATGGCCCACCAATTCCAGCCTCTATGTTTAAACCGATATTGTTATTGAAAAAATAACGTAAACCAACGCCTAATCTAAAAGAAACAGGAAAAGCATTTAGTATACCTGCATTAAAAGTATCAACAAGTTCATTATCAAATGGATTATTGGTTTTTAAAACTGACTTTTTATAACCTGCACCAATACTGGCATAAGGATCAAAATGAGCCGTTGTAGCATAATGAAAATTAACTCTACCTAAGATGCGCTGCTTCGTTAAACTTGCATCGTAATAGCCTTTGACAATTTGACCATTGGCGGCATTTGTGTTTTCGTTATAATAATTCATGTAAACGCCTGCAAATGTGTATTCAAGTCCAAGTCCAATATCTTCACTAACCATGTATTCAAACTTTGCTCCAATGTGATTTAAATTGGTAATTGAAACGACATTTGTATTATTTACCGCATTATTACTAGGTTTAAAAGCTTCCTTAATGGCATTTCCTAAAACATAAGGATAACCGTAAAAAGCATCTATGATAAAATCGCCTTGATTTACGCAAAATTGTTTTTCAGTTGGCGCAGTTTGTGCCTTTGATTGCATCTGCATGGCCATTATTGACATGCTAACTAATACGATTTTTTTTATGCTCATGATTTTTTGATTTGGTTAATTAATAATAAATGAAAATAGTTAATGTGTTAGTTACGATGTTTTTAGTTGTTCAATGATGGCTTCAATACTCATACCGTCAGCTTCGGCTTTATAATTGCGAATGATACGGTGTCTTAAAATTGAATTAGCCACTGCTTTAACATCATCTATGTCTGGACTGTATTTACCATTAATCGCTGCGTGACACTTAGCGCCTAAAACCAAGAATTGAGAAGCTCTAGGTCCAGCACCCCAAGCCAAATACTTTTTAGAAATCTCGGAACTAAATTCTGAATTTAACCGTGTTTTATTAACGAGCTTCACGGCGTATTCTAAAACATTATCAGCAACAGGGATTTTACGAATTAAATTTTGAAAGAAAATGATTTCTTCAGCAGAAATGATTTTATTTAATTCCACTTTTCTATCCGTGGTAGTGTTTTTCACAACGCTAAGTTCTTCTTCAAAACTTGGATAATCCAACCAAACATTAAACATAAAACGGTCTAATTGTGCTTCAGGTAAAGGATAGGTGCCTTCTTGTTCAATTGGATTTTGTGTTGCTAAAACAAAAAACGGATTTCCTAAATCATATTTTTTTCCTGCCGTTGTTACACAACGCTCTTGCATAGCCTCTAACAGGGCAGCTTGAGTCTTAGGAGGTGTTCGGTTTATTTCATCTGCCAAAACGATATTGGCAAATAAAGGGCCTTTTATAAATTTAAAATTTCTGTTTTCATCTAAAATTTCAGATCCTACAATATCACTTGGCATTAAATCAGGAGTGAATTGAATACGACTGAAAGACAATCCTAATACATCTGAAATAGTGTTTACGAGTAAGGTTTTAGCTAATCCTGGCACACCAACTAATAAACAATGTCCTTTACAAAAAATAGAAATTAAAACATTTTTAATTGTTTCATGTTGTCCAATAATTACTTTTCCTATTTCTGTGTTAAGCTCTTTATATTTGCCTACAAAGGCATCGATAGCTTCAACGTCATTTTTATAGTTCATTCTTTTTTTTGCTTAAAAATACAATTTTAGTTTTGTAGTGTGTACGTTATTTTATATTTATTTTTAAATGAATATGATTTATAATTTTAAAATCGATTATTCTATTTCAATTGTTGAACTATGTAGTTGTTTGCGATGTATTCTATGGCTCCAAATCATTTATAGTTTAATTTTAAATGCGTTTTTGAGCCCGAATATGGTTTATTTAGCTTGGATGTTAAAACGTTGTTAAAACGAATTAAAATAGTGTAAATAAAAAAGGTAACCAATTGGTTACCTTTTTTTGTTTTAATAATTTATAATCAAACTATGCTTCTGGAGCAGTTTGTTCTGTTGCATCCGTTGCATCAGCTGGAGTGATATCTTTCTTAGTAGATTTACCACGACGTGTTGATTTAGCTTTTTCAACTTTAACAGTTTTACCATTAGAGTAAATGTCATTAAAATCAACTAATTCAATAAGTGCCATCTCTGCAGCATCACCTTGTCTGTTACCAGTTTTAATAATAC
This sequence comes from Bacteroidia bacterium, assembly GCA_044340865.1. Taxonomy (GTDB): domain Bacteria; phylum Bacteroidota; class Bacteroidia; order B-17B0; family Aurantibacillaceae; genus UBA4416. The sequence goes on from JBIISW010000020.1 coordinate 4,681, forward strand.
GAGTATAACCACCATTTCTTTCTGCAACTTTAACAGAAACTTCTTTGAAAAGTAACGCTACGATTTCCTTGCTTTTTAAAGAACTAAATACAGTTCTACGACTGTGAGTAGAATCGTCTTTACTTCTGTTAATGATTGGTTCAACATAAGTTCTTAAAGCTTTTGCTTTTGCTAAAGTTGTAAAAATACGTTTGTGTTCAATTAAAGAACAAGCCATATTGCTCATTAATGCCTTACGGTGTGAAGCTGTTCTACCTAAATTATTTATTTTATCTCCGTGTCTCATTTTTTTATAATTTGAGATTTATAATTTTATAATTTGAGAATATGATTCTGAAATTTAAAATGTAAAATCTGATTTTTAATCTTTATCTAATTTATATTTTACTACGTTCATTCCAAATTGTAATCCTTTTGTTGAAACTAAATCTTCTAATTCAGTTAAAGATTTTTTACCAAAATTACGGAATTTCAATAGGTCATTTTTATTGAAAGAAACTAGTTCTCCTAAAGTTTCAACGTCTGCTGCTTTTAAGCAATTTAAAGCACGGACAGATAAATCCATGTCAACTAATTTAGTTTTTAATAATTGACGCATATGAAGAGATGTCTCATCAAATTCTTCTTCAGATTTTTTATCTTCAGAATCTAATGTAATCTTCTCGTCAGAGAATAACATAAAGTGATAAATTAAAATTTTAGCAGCTTCTTTCAAAGCTTCTTTAGGATGGATAGATCCGTCAGAAATAATATCAATAATTAATTTTTCGTAATCTGTTTTTTGTTCAACACGGTAGTTTTCTATTGTGTATTTTACGTTTTTAATTGGCGTATAAATAGAATCAATAAAAATAGTACCTTGAGGAGCTGAATTAGTTTTGTTTTCCTCTGCAGCAACATATCCACGACCTTTGTCAATTGTTAATTCAATTTTCAATTTTACATTTGAATCGCAATTAAAAATAACTAAATCAGGGTTTAAAATCTGAAAACCATTTGCAAACTTTCCAATTTCGCCAGCAGTAAATGTTTCGTTACCTGCAAAATGAATAGTTACTTTTTCAGCATCATGGTTATCTAATTGTTTTTTAAAACGAACTTGTTTTAAATTCAAAATGATTTCAGTAACATCTTCAACAACGCCCTTAATAGTAGAGAATTCATGATCAACACCTTCAATTTTCACGCTAGTAATTGCATGACCTTCTAAAGAAGAAAGCATGATACGACGTAAAGAGTTGCCTATGGTGATACCAAAACCTGGTTCTAGAGGACGGAATTCAAATTGTCCTTCGGTTTCAGTCGAGTTAATCATAACAACCTTATCGGGTTTTACGAAATTTAATATTGCCATTTTATTGTTTTATATAGGTTAATTAAAAAACTAAATCTTATAATAACTAAGTTATTATTTAGAGTAAAGTTCAACGATTAATTGTTCTTTTATGTTTTCTGGAATTTGAGAACGCTCAGGTACTGAAAGAAACTTTCCAGTAAAAGATGATTTATCAAAATCTAACCAAGAGTATTTGTTAACGTGCCCTGATAGAGCAAGTGTAACAACTTCTAATGATTGAGATTTTTCACGTACTCCAACAACATCACCAGCTTTTAATGTATAAGAAGGGATATTAACGCTGCCACCATTTACTGTAATGTGAGCATGTGTAACCAATTGACGAGATGCACGACGAGAAGGAGCAATACCTAAACGGTAAACAACATTATCTAAACGTGATTCGATTAATTGTAATAATACTTCACCAGTAATGCCATGTGCACGAACGGCTCTATCAAAAGTCAAAGAAAACTGCTTTTCCAAAATACCATAAGTGTATTTCGCTTTTTGCTTTTCCATTAATTGGATAGCATATTCTGATTTTTTTCCTTTTTTCTTTGTATTACCGTGTTGCCCAGGAGGGTAATTCTTTTTCTCTAATGCTTTATCTGGACCAAAAATTGGCTCTCTGAACTTTCTTGCAATTTTTGATTTAGGACCTGTATATCTTGCCATTTTATTTATTAATTTCTATTATTTACTAATTTTATTATTGTGTCTTTTCTAACTTTTAAATTAAAGATTAGCAACGACGACGTTTTGGTGGACGACACCCGTTGTGAGGCATAGGAGTAATATCAACAATTTCAGTCACTTCAATTCCTGATGTTGAGATTGTTCTAATTGCTGATTCACGACCTGCTCCTGGACCTTTTACATACACTTTTACTTTACGTAGACCTAAGTCTGCTGCTACTTTAGAGCAATCAGCTGCCGCTAATTGAGCAGCGTAAGGAGTGTTTTTCTTTGAACCACGAAACCCCATTTTACCAGCACTAGACCAAGAAATAACTTGACCAGCATTGTTTGTTAATGAGATGATGATGTTATTGAATGTAGCGTTTAAGTGAGCCTCTCCAACTGCTTCTACCTTTACTACTCTTTTTTTCGCTTTAGCTTTTGAAGCTGCTACTGCTGATGATTGTTTAGCCATTATAATTAAATACTTGTTTATTTATTACTTAGTAACTTTTTTCTTATTTGCAACTGTCTTACGCTTACCTTTACGAGTACGTGCATTCGTTTTTGTTCTTTGTCCTCGAACTGGCAAACCCAAACGGTGGCGAATACCACGTTGTGATCCAATATCCGTTAAACGTTTAATATGTAGAGCAACTTCTGAACGAAGTCCTCCTTCTACTTTAAAATTGTCGTTAACAATTTTACGAATAGCGTTTTGCTCATCATCATTCCATTCATTAACTTTTTTATTAAAGTCAATATTTGCTTCTGTTAAGATGCGTTGAGCTCTGCTACGTCCAATACCAAAAATGTAGGTTAATCCTATTTCTCCTCTTTTATTTTTCGGTAAATCAATTCCTGCAATACGTGCCATTATTTATATAGTTTGTTTTAAAGTTCGCGAAAATACGCAATTTATTTTTGTCTTTGTTTAAATTTAGGGTTTTTTTTGTTTATTATGTACAATTTCCCTTTTCTACGTACAATTTTACAATCGACGCTACGTTTTTTGATGGATGCTCTAACTTTCATTTCAATTAGTTATTTGTCTTAAATTTATTATTGTTATTCTGAAATTCTTATTTATATCGGTATGTTATTCGTCCTTTTGATAAATCATAAGGGCTCATTTCCAACTTCACTTTATCTCCAGTTAATATTTTTATATAGTGCATTCTCATTTTACCAGAAATATGTGCAATCAAAGTATGTCCATTCTCTAGTTCAACTCTAAACATGGCATTACTCAATGATTCGAGGATAACTCCATCTAATTCAATGTTTGCTTGTTTTGCCATATTACGCTTGTTGCATTGTCATTTGGTTACTACTTCTACCCTTCACTCTTCCGTTTTTCATTAAACCATCATAATGACGATTTAATAAATAAGTTTCAATTTGTTGTAATGTATCTAAAACTACACCTACTAAAATTAATAAAGATGTTCCTCCAAAAAAGTCTGCGAAAGCACTATTAATACCTAACTTAAGAGCAAATGCTGGTAAAATTGCCACGAATGCTAAGAATATAGATCCTGGTAAAGTAATACGAGACATTACTTGATCAATGAATTCAGCAGTACTTTTCCCTGGCTTAACACCTGGCACAAAACCACCATTTTTCTTCATATCATCGGCTAATTGATTAGGATTAATCATAATCGCTGTATAGAAATAAGTAAAAGCAATGATTAATGTTGCGAAAATAAAATTATACCAAAATCCATATCTATCAGCAAATACACCACCTGTACCACCAGACATACTTGAAACTGCAGAAGGAATAAACATAATAGCTTGTGCAAAAATAATTGGCATAACCCCAGCAGCATTCACTTTAAGAGGTAAATACTGACGAACACCTCCAACTTGTTTATCCCCAACAATTTTCTTAGCATATTGAACAGGAATTCGTCTAGTTCCTTGCACTAATAATATACAACTAATAATAATAAACAATAAGAATACAATTTCAATTAAGAACATGATTAAACCTCCACCTGCACTTTCTAAGCGAGCGCCAAACTCAGAGGTGATAGCAAAAGGTAAACGAGAAATAATACCAATCATAATCAAAATTGATATACCATTTCCTATTCCTTTGTCAGTAATTCTTTCTCCTAACCACATAATAAACATAGTTCCTGCAACTAAAATAATAGTTGATTGAATTCCAAACCATGTTGGATCGATACCAACAACACCAGGCTTTGTGTACACTTGAGCTGCTAAATAACCAGGAGCTTGAACTGCAGTAACTGCAACAGTTAAGAAACGAGTGTATTGATTAATTTTTTTACGTCCGCTTTCTCCTTCTTTTTGCATCTTTTGAAAATATGGAACAGCCATACCTAACAATTGAATGATAATCGAAGCCGTAATGTATGGCATAATACCCAAACCAAAAATGGAAGCTCTACTAAAAGCGCCACCAGCAAAGGCATTAATTAAGGCTATAATTCCTCCATCATTTGCTGAATTTGCATTTGCCTCTGCTAATACTTGAGTATTAATTCCTGGCAAAACAACATAGGAACCTAAACGATAGATAAGAATCAAACCAAGGGTTGTTAAAATCCTTTGTTTTAATTCTTCTATCTTCCAAATGTTTTGGAGTGTTTCTAAAAAACGCTTCATATACTAATTTAAATTTCTACTAATTATAACTCTGTTGCAACTCCACCTTTAGCTTCAATAGCTGCTTTAGCTGTTGCCGTAAATGCGTGAACTGTAATATTTACTTTAGATTTTAACTCACCTCTTCCTAAGATTTTTATTAAATCAGTTTTTGAAGCTACACCATTTTGAATTAAAACTTCTCTTGTAATTTCAGTGATGTTTTTAGCATCAACAATACGTTGGATAGCATCTAAATTCACACCAGTGTGTTCAATACGGTTAATATTTTTAAATCCGAATTTAGGAACGCGACGTTGTAAAGGCATTTGACCACCTTCAAAACCACGTTTTTTAGAATGACCAGAACGAGATTGAGCACCTTTGTGTCCACGTGTAGCTGTTCCGCCACCGCCTGAACCTTGTCCACGACCTCTTCTGTAATTATTTTGAACTGAACCTTCTGCAGGTGATAATGTATTTAATTTCATTTTAATATCTTTTTAATATTTAAATATTCTCTACTGTAACTAAATGAGCAACAGCATTTATCATTCCTTGTATTTGAGGATTAACCTCTTTTACAACACTATGATTTAATTTTTTTAATCCTAAAGCTTGAACTGTAGCTCTTTGTCTAACGTTTCTTTTAATGAAACTCTTGGTTAGTGTTACTTTTACTTGTGCCATCTTTTCTTAATATTATCCGTTAAAAACTTGATCTAATGTAATTCCTCTTTGGCGCGAAATAGCTAAAGGGTCACGCATTTTTGCTAAAGCATCGATTGTTGCTTTAACCACATTGTGTGGATTTGATGAACCTTTTGATTTAGCCAATACATCTGTAATACCAACACTCTCTAATACTGCACGCATTGCACCACCTGCAATAACACCTGTACCATGAGCTGCCGGTTTTAAAAATACACGGGATCCACCAAATTTACCGTTTTCAGCATGAGGAACAGTTCCTCTTAAAACTGCAACTTTAACTAGGTTTTTCTTTGCATCATCAATACCTTTAGTAATTGCATCTGTAACTTCGTTTGCTTTTCCTAAACCATGACCAACTACACTCTTCTCATCACCAACTACAACAATAGCAGCGAAACTAAAGTGACGTCCACCCTTTGTAACTTTTGTCACACGTTGAATCGCAACTAGCTTATCTTTTAGTTCAATATCTGTTGACTTAACTTTTTTTACAATTTCTTTTGACATGTTATGTATGTTCTTTTATTACTAATTAAAATTTTAAACCTGCTTCACGAGCACCATCGGCTAATGATTTAATACGACCATGGTATAAATAACCATTTCTATCAAATACAATCGTGCTAATTCCAGCAGTAGTAGCTTTTTCAGCAACTAATTTTCCAACTGCTTTTGCTTTATCAACTTTATTAGCTTTTGTATCTTTTATTGTTTTATCATCAGACCCTGCAGATAAAATAGTTTTTCCTGTTTTATCGTCAATTAATTGAGCATAAATGCCAGAGTTACTTCTAAAAACGCTTAAGCGTGGTGTTGAAGCTGTTCCGTTAATAGTTTTACGGATCTTAAGTTTAATTCGTTCTCTTCTTTGTTTTTTATTGAGTGCCATCTTTCCAGTTTTTTGAAGATGATTAATACTAATTGAATTATGTTATTTTTTGCTTGCAGACTTACCAGCTTTACGACGTAAAATTTCGCCCATAAATTTGATACCTTTTCCTTTGTAAGGCTCTGGTTTACGCAATGAACGTATTTTAGCAGCAACCATACCAAGTAATTGTTTGTCTGAACTTTCTAAAGTTACTAGAGGGTTTTTTCCCTTCTCTGAAGCTGTAGTTATTTTAATTTCATCAGGTAATTCAAACAAAACGTTGTGAGAAAATCCTAATGATAATTCTAACAACTGACCTTTGTTAGATGCACGGTAACCTACCCCAACTAACTCTTGCTCTGTTTTATATCCTTCAGAAACACCTTTAACCATATTGGCTATTAAAGAACGATATAAACCGTGCAATGCTCTGTGTCTTTTATGCTCTGTTGGGCGAGAAACAGTAATTGTTCCATCTTCCATTTTAACAATAATATCTGGGTCAATAGCTTGCGATAATGATCCTAATTTTCCTTTAACTGTAACATTCGTTCCAGTAATATTTACATCTACTCCTGCGGGTACTGTAATTGGTAATTTTCCTATACGTGACATGTTTTTCTCTTTCTAAATTATGAAATGTAACATAAAACTTCGCCACCGATATTAAGCTTTTTAGCTTCTTTATCTGTCATTACACCTTTTGATGTAGAGATGATAGCAATACCTAATCCGTTCAAAACTCTTGGCATTGTGTCAACACCTGTATACTTACGTAAACCTGGCTTTGAAACTCTGTCTAAAGTACGAATAGCTGATAATTTGTTAGTTGAATTGTATTTCAAGGCTATTTTTATAGTTCCTTGTTTTTTTTCGTTTTCCTCAAACTTATAGTTTAAGATGTAACCTTTTTCAAAAAGAATCTTTGTGATATCTTTTTTCAAATTTGATGCTGGAATCTCAACGATTCTGTGATTTGCACTAATGGCGTTTCTTACGCGAGTTAGGTAATCTGATACTGTATCTGTCATTTTATTTGTTTTTATATGTTACCCCGACCTTCAGGATAATTATATGTTAATACTCTTTTTTTTAGAAGCTTGATTTAGTTACACCTGGTATTAAACCAAATAAAACCATCTCACGGAAAGTAACACGACTAATTCCAAAATCTCTCATGTATCCACGTGGGCGTCCTGTTAATTTACAACGGTTACGCATACGTACTTTACAAGAATTTTTTGGTAATTTTTGTAATCCCATTGAATCTCCTGCTTTTTTTAATTCAGCTCTTTTTGCTGCGTGCAAATCTACTAATTTTTTTCGTTTAGTATCACGAGCGATCATGTTAATTTTTGCCATTCTTTTATCTCTTTAAATATTATTTCTTTTTGAAAGGAATACCGAATTCAGTTAATAATGCGTGAGCTTCTTTATCTGTTGGTGCAGATGTTACAAATGTAATATCCATACCAGAAATTTTGCTAACTTTATCAATATCAATTTCCGGGAAAATGATTTGTTCTGTGATACCTAAGGTATAATTTCCACGACCATCAAATCCTTTATCGTTAACACCTTTAAAATCACGAATACGTGGAAGAGAAGATGCGATTAAACGATCTAAAAATTCGTACATTTTATCACCACGTAATGTAACACGTACACCAATAGCAACACCTTTACGTAATTTAAAGTTTGATATATCTTTTGTAGAATATGTTGGAACAGCTTTTTGTCCAGTAATGGTAGTCATTTCCTTAACTGCTGATTCAATCATTTTCTTATCTGACACTGCGTCACCAATACCTTGATTGATACAGATTTTATGCAATTTAGGTACTTGCATAACAGATGAATATTGAAATTGCTTTTTTAAATTATCTGCAATTTCACTTTTATATTTGTCCTTCAAACGAGGAGAATAAGTTGTAGCCATTATTTAATTACTGCTTTAGATTTTTTTGAAATACGTTCAATTTTATTAGTTGTAGTATTCACTACTCTACCAATTCTAACTGTTTTTCCTGCTTCAACGAACATTAAGTTTGAAATATGGATAGTGCCTTCTTGTTTAACAATACCACCATCCGCGTTTTTCGCGCTTGGTTTAGTGTGTTTGCTAATCATGTTAACACCTTCAACAGTTACTCTTTCTTTTTTTGTATCAATTAATACAATTTTACCTTCTTGGCCTCTGGATTCGCCAGATATTACTCTTACAGTATCGCCTTTTTTTAGTTTTAACTTTGACATTTCTTTTTTATCTTATGTATTAAAGCACTTCTGGTGCCAATGAAATGATTTTCATGAATGATTTATCGCGTAATTCACGAGCCACAGGTCCGAAAATACGAGTTCCACGTATTTCATCTCCTTGGTTTAATATAACACAAGCATTATCATCGAAGCGGATATAAGAACCATCAGCACGACGGATTTCTTTTCTAACTCTAACAACAACTGCTTTATGTACAGTTCCTTTTTTTACGTTACCTGAAGGTAATGCGTGTTTTACAGTAACAACAATTTTGTCTCCAACTGATGCGTAGCGTTTTTTAGTTCCGCCTAACACACGAATAACTAGAACTTCTTTTGCTCCGCTATTATCTGCTACTGCTAATCTTGATTCGTTTTGTACCATTATTTCTTATTAACTTTTTATAAGTATTATTTCACTTTTTCTAAAACTTCAACTAAACGCCAGTTTTTTGTTTTGCTTAACGGACGAGTTTCGCTAATCTTAACGGTATCACCGATACTACACTCATTGTTTTCATCATGAGCAACAAACGTAGACGTTTTGTTAACGAATTTACCGTATTTAGGATGTTTTACTTTACGCATTACAGCAACAACGATAGATTTAGTCATCTTGTTACTCTTTACGATTCCTACTTTCTCTTTTCTTAAATTTCTTTCTTCCATTACTATTATTATTTAGTAGCTTTATTTCTTTTTGTTAATTCTGTACTCAAACGAGCAATAACCTTACGGTTATCACGAATTTTAATCGGGTTTTCGATTGGAGAAATTGCGTGATTTAATTTTAATTTAACAAAACTAGCTTTTTCTTCTTTCATTTTAGATTGTAGCTCAACAGTCGACAATGCTATGATATCTTTATTTTCCATTTCTTAATCCTATTTTAATATTAAACTGCGTCAGCTACGTAATCTCTACGAACAACAAATTTAGTAACTATTGGTAATTTTTGAGCTGCTAAACGTAACGCTTCTTTTGCTACTTCTAAAGGAACACCTTCAGCTTCAAATAACATACGACCTCTCTTAACTGGAGCAACCCAATATTCAGGAGCACCTTTACCTTTACCCATACGCACCTCTGCTGGTTTTTTAGTAATTGGTTTGTCAGGAAAAATACGAATCCAAACTTGACCTTCACGTTTCATGAAACGAGTAAGGGCAATACGCGCTGATTCAATTTGACGAGCTGTAACCCAGCTTTCATCTAATGCTTTAATTCCAAATGAACCGAAGGCTAATTGATCACCTCTTTTGGTGTCGCCTCTCATTTTCATTTTATGCATTTTTCTATATTTCGTTCTTTTTGGCTGTATCATGACTAATGTATCTTATCCTAATTTTTTAACTATTTCTTTTCGTTTCTGTTATTATCTCTTTTTGGTCCGCGAGGAGCAAACTTAGGTGCTGGAGTTGAAGGTCCGCCTTTTTTCTCTTTATCTAAACCAAAGTTAGGAGATAAATCACGCTTTCCATAAATTTCACCTTTGCAGATCCATACCTTAATTCCAATACGACCATAAGTAGTATGAGCTTCAGCGATTGCATAATCAATATCAGCACGTAACGTTTGTAATGGTGTACGTCCTTCTTTATATCCTTCAGAACGAGCCATCTCAGCACCACCTAAACGACCAGATACTAAAATTTTAATTCCTTCTGCACCCATACGCATGGTTGATGCGATTGACATTTTTGCAGCTCTACGGAAAGAAATACGTCCTTCGATTTGACGAGCAATACTATCAGACACTAAACGAGCATCTAATTCAGGACGTTTAATTTCAAAAATATTGATTTGAACCTCTTTCTTAGTAACTTTTTTTAATTCTTCTTTTAATTTATCTACCTCTTTTCCACCCTTTCCGATAATGATACCAGGACGAGCTGTATTAATTGTAACGGTAATTAATTTAAGAGTTCTTTCGATAATAATTTTAGAAATACTACCTTTTGGTAAACGAACTTTTAAATATTCGCGAATTTGTGTATCTTCTACTAATTTATCAGCGTAATTTCTTCCGCCAAACCAGTTAGAATCCCAACCTTTAATAATTCCTAAACGTAAACCTATTGGATTTGCTTTTTGTCCCATTTCCTTATCTTAATTTTTTTTATCTTCTTTAGTTATAGCTGCAGCCTTTCTTTCAGCTTTTTTATTTATAGCACCAGTTGTTCCAACTTCTAATGTTACGTGGTTAGAACGTTTTCTGATTCTGTAACCACGACCTTGAGGAGCTGTACGTAAACGTTTTGCCATCAAAGCACTATCAACCATAACTGAAGTAACAAATAATGTGTTTTCTTCTGCACTCGTTCCTGTTTTAGCTTCATAATTAGCAATTGCTGATTTTAAAACTTTTTCTAAACGACCTGAAGCTTCACGTGTATTAAACTTTAATACATTTAATGCTTTATATGCTTCCATTCCTCTTACTAAATCTGCTACTTGACGCATTTTACGAGGAGATGTAGGACAACTGTTTAGTTTAGCAACATAAATACTTTTATTTGCTTCTTTACGTGCCTCTGCTACTAATCTTTTTCTTTTACCCATGACTTAATTTCTTTATCGACGAATTATTTCTTGTTATTACCTGAATGACCTTTGAATTGACGAGTGATTGAAAATTCACCTAATTTATGTCCAACCATATTTTCTGTACAATAAACTGGAATAAATTTGTTCCCGTTATGAACAGCAAAGGTATGTCCTACCATTTCTGGGTAAATAACTGAACGACGAGCCCAAGTTTTTAATACTGTTTTCTTGTTACTCTCATTCATTTGAGTAACTTTTTTCTCTAAATTGTGGTCTATAAAAGGACCTTTTTTTAATGATCTTGCCATTTTTTGTTTTTTAGTTATGAATTTCGAATAATCTCGAAACCATTAAACGTTAATAATTATTTAGTTCTTCTCTTAATGATATGTTGATTTGAAGATTTTGCCTTGTAACGAGTTTTAAATCCTTTTGAAGGAATACCGTTACGTGAGCGTGATTGACCACCTGATGCACGTCCTTCACCTCCACCCATTGGATGATCAACTGGGTTCATTGCTACTGGACGAGTACGAGAACGACGACCTAACCAACGACTACGACCTGCTTTACCACTTATTTCTAAACTGTGGTCAGGATTTGAAGTTGCACCGATTGTTGCTTTACATGTAATCAAGATCATTCTTACTTCACCAGAAGGCATACGTAAGATAGCGTATTTACCATCACGAGCAGTTAATTGAGCATAAGTTCCAGCACTACGTGCCATTGCCCCACCCTGACCTGGACGTAATTCAATGTTTGATATAATTGTTCCTAATGGAATATCAGATAAAAACATACAGTTACCAACTTCTGGAGTTGCTGTTGCACCTGACATAATCTTTTTTCCAACTTCTAAACCTTGTGGTGCAAGAATATATCTTTTTTCTCCATCTTTATAATGGATCAATGCAATACGAGATGTTCTGTTTGGATCATACTCAATTGAAGCAACAGTTCCTTCGATACCATCTTTACTTCTTTTGAAATCGATTATACGGTATTGTTTTTTATGACCTCCACCAATATTACGGATTGTCATTTTACCAGTATTATCACGTCCACCGCTGTTTTTAACTGAAGTTAATAAGCTTTTTTCTGGAACGTTTGTTGTAATGTCTGAGTTATCAGTTGCTATTTTAAAACGTTGACTTGGAGTTAACGGTCTGAATTTTTTTAATGCCATTTTCTTTTTCTTTTATCAGATTAAATATTAGCGTAAAAATCGATCATTTCGCCTGCCTTTAATGTGACAAAAGCTCTTTTTGAACGGTTTACGCGGCCTACAGCAATACCACGAGTGGTGTTACGAGTTTTTACTTTACCAACGTATTGTTGCGTGTTTACCGCATCAACTTTTACACCGTACATTTCTTCAACAGCTTTTCTAATTTGTACTTTGTTGGCGCTTCTTTCAACCACAAAACCATAGCGATTCAACTTCTCGGCCAAAGAAGTCATCTTTTCGGTGATGATTGGTTTTATTAATATTCCCATTTTATTTATTTAATAATGATTCTAATACTTTTACCGAACTTTCTACTAATATTATTGATTGTGCATTAACAATATCGTAAGTGTTTAAATCTGTTGCTTTTACAACTTTAGCACCCTGTAAATTTCGGGAGGACAAATATACGTTATTATTTGTATCGCCCAACACTAAAATTGTTTTTTTGTCAGATAAATTTAAATTACTGATTAAATCAACGTAATTTTTTGTTTTAGGAGCTTCAAAAGTGAAGTCTTCTAATACAGTGATAGCATTTTCTTTTGCTTTGTATGATAAAGCAGAAACACGCGCTAATACTTTTACTTTTTTGTTGATTTTAAAAGAATAATCACGAGGACGAGGACCGAATGCACGACCACCACCTATGAATAAAGGAGACTTCATTGAACCCGCACGAGCTCCACCAGTACCTTTTTGTTTCTTTAATTTTTTAGTTGTTCTTGATATTTCAGCACGTTCTTTAGATTTGTGTGTTCCTTGACGTTGAGCTGCTAAATAATGTTTAACATCTAAATATATACTATGATCACTTGGTTCTGCACCAAAAATCACATCTGCTAATTCTACTTTTTTAGCAGTCTTTTTTCCACTTATGTTTAATACTTCTACTTGCATGATTACTTTTGAATTGTAACGTAAGACCCTTTAGCACCTGGAATAGAACCTTTTATTAAAAGAAGGTTTTTTTCTGGCATTATTTTAACTACTACTAAATTTTGAATTTTCTTTCTATCGCCACCCATTCTTCCTGCCATACGCATACCTTTGAATACACGTGAAGGATCTGATGATGCACCTAATGAACCTGGCGCTCTTTGACGATCATGTTGACCATGAGTAGAACCACCTACTCCACCAAAACCATGACGTTTTACAACTCCTTGAAAACCTTTTCCTTTTGATGTTCCTACAATATCGACATATTCGCCTTCAGCAAATAATTCAACTGTTAGGATATCACCTAAATTTTTTGTTTCCTCAAAAGAACGGAATTCTACAATTTTACGTTTTGGAGTCGTTTTTGATAATTCAAAATGACCTTTCATAGCAGATGATGTGTGTTTGTCTTTCTTCTCATCAAAAGCTAATTGTAAAGCTGAGTAACCGTCTTTTTCATTGGTTTTTACTTGTGTAACAACACAAGGACCCACTTCTATAACTGTGCATGGCACATACTTGCCATTGGCATCGAAGAAGCTCGTCATTCCTATTTTTTTACCAATTAATCCAGACATTTTTTACTTTTTGTTATGTGTTATTTAATTATTTATTTCACTAGTTTATTATCCTGCACTCTTCACCTGTCGACACTTTTGCTTTAGCTTTACAAGCTACAATAGCATCTTCTCTGTTTCGCTCTTTGTAAGTAACTGAGTCAGATTGACTGCAGTCGCATTGATATGACTTTTTACAAGAACTTAATATCAAAATCAATACTATTACTGTAAGAAGGATATTTTTTTTCATATTAACAGAGGGTTAAACTTTAATCTCTACTTCCACTCCTGATGGCAATTCTAATTTCATTAATGCATCAACCGTTTTTGATGAAGAACTATAGATATCTAACAAACGTTTGTAATCACATACTTGAAATTGCTCACGTGCTTTTTTGTTAACATGTGGTGAACGCAATACGGTAAAGATTCTTTTGTTTGTAGGTAATGGAATTGGTCCATTTACTACAGCTCCAGTCATTTTAACTGTTTTTACGATTTTTTCAGCAGATTTATCTACTAAGTTGTAATCGTAAGATTTTAATTTAATTCTAATTCTTTGGCTCATATAAAGAACGGTTTATGTTTTGGTTAGTACTTATTGATTGTTTTCTGTTTTACCTTTTACTTTAGCAATAACATCTGCTGCAACGTTTGCTGGAGCATCTGCATAGTGTGAAAATTCCATCGTAGAAGTTGCACGACCTGATGTTAACGTACGTAACTGAGTTACATATCCAAACATTTCTGATAATGGAACTTTTGCTTTAATAACTTGTGAGTTATTTTTAGAATCCATTCCTTCAATTTGACCACGACGACGGTTTAAGTCACCTACTACATCACCCATGTTTTGCTCAGGTGTTAAAACCTCAACTTTCATGATTGGCTCCATTAATACTGGTTTACATTTTGATAATGCTTCACGATAGGCTGAACGAGCACAGATTTCAAATGATAATGAATCTGAATCGACTGCGTGGAAAGATCCGTCAATTAAACGTACTTTTAAATTATCTAATGGATATCCTGCTAATACACCGTTTAACATAGCTGCTCTAAATCCTTTTTCTACAGATGGAATAAATTCACGTGGAATAGAACCTCCAGAAATTTCATTCACAAATTGTAAATCAGTTTTTGTTCTGTCAAAATCAGCATCAACTGGTCCAACAACAACTTTAATATCAGCAAATTTACCACGTCCACCCGTTTGCTTCTTATAAACTTCACGGTGCTCGTAAGTCTGAGAAATAGCCTCTTTGTATGATACTTGAGGTGCTCCCTGATTTACTTCTACTTTAAATTCACGCTTCAAACGATCAATAATGATCTCTAAGTGTAACTCTCCCATTCCTGAGATAATTGTTTGTCCAGAATCATCATCTGTATGAACACGGAACGTTGGATCTTCTTCAGCTAATTTATTTAAGCCCACTCCTAAACGATCTAAATCTCCTTGAGTTTTTGGCTCAATCGCTAAACCAATTACTGGCTCAGGGAAATTCATTGATTCTAATACAATTGGATGTTTTTCATCACATAATGTATCTCCTGTTCTAATATCTTTAAATCCTACTGCTGCTCCAATATCTCCAGCCTCTAAAAATTCAACTGGATTTTGTTTGTTAGCATGCATTTGGAAAATACGTGAAATACGTTCTTTGTTTCCTGAACGCGTATTTAATACGTAAGAACCTGCATCTAAACGACCAGAATAAGCACGGAAAAAGCACAAACGACCTACAAATGGATCTGTTGCGATTTTAAATGCTAATGCTGTAAATGGTTCTTTAACATCTGGCTTACGAGAAACTTCTTCACCTGTATCAGGGTTAGTTCCTTTTGTAACTTCTTTATCCATTGGTGATGGCATTAATTCCATAACCAAATCCAACATTGTTTGTACACCTTTATTTTTGAAAGATGAACCACATACCATCGGAACAATTTTATTAGCAACGCAAGCTTTACGTAATGCATCTAATACTTCTCTTTCTGTAATAGTTTCTGGAGCGTCAAAAAACTTCTCCATAATTTTATCATCAAATTCAGAAACCGCTTCTAACATTTTCTCTCTCCACTCAGTAGCTTCTTCTAATAAATCTGCTGGAATTGGAACTTCTTTAAAAGTCATTCCTTTATCGTGCTCATTCCAAACAATTCCACGGAAGTTAATTAAATCAACTACTCCAATAAAATTTTCTTCAGCACCAATTGGTATTTGAAGAGGAACTGCATTACCACCTAAAATTTCACGAGTTTGCTTAACTACTTTTAAGAAGTCAGCACCTTGACGATCCATTTTATTAACGAAACCTAAACGAGTTACGTTATAATTATCTGCTAAACGCCAGTTAGTTTCAGATTGAGGCTCAACACCATCAACTGCTGAAAATAAAAATACTAAACCATCTAATACACGTAATGAACGGTTTACCTCAACTGTAAAATCAACGTGACCCGGTGTATCAATGATGTTAATTTTGTACTGGTTATCTCTGTATTTCCAAAAACAAGTTGTAGCTGCAGAAGTAATTGTAATTCCACGCTCTTGCTCTTGTGCCATCCAGTCCATAGTAGCTGCACCTTCGTGAACCTCACCAATTTTGTGGTTAACACCCGTATAATATAAAATACGCTCTGTTGTTGTTGTTTTACCAGCATCAATGTGCGCAGCAATACCAATATTTCTTGTATATCTTAAGTCCATTTCTTTTAGAATCTAAAATGTGAAAACGCTTTATTAGCTTCTGCCATTTTGTGAATATCTTCTTTCTTTTTGAAAGCTGCTCCCTCTTCTTTCGAAGCTGAAACAATTTCGCCTGCTAATTTTTGAGCCATAGATTTTTCGTTACGTTTACGAGCGTAAGTAATCATCCATTTAATAGCTAATGCTAATTTTCTTTCTGGGCGAACCTCAGAAGGAATTTGGAAAGTTGCTCCACCTACACGACGAGAACGAACCTCAACTTGTGGTGTTACATTTGCTAATCCTTTTTTAAATACTTCTAAACCATCTTCGTTAGTTCGTTTAGCAACAATTTCCAAACATTCGTGGAAAATAGTTGATGCAGTGTTCTTTTTTCCACTGTACATTAAACTGTTTAAAAAACGTGTAACCAATATATCGTTATATATTGGATCAGGTAATAAAATTCTTTTTTTAGCGGTTGACTTCCTCATTTTGTAAAATCTACTTAATTTTTTTTATTTATTATTTTTTCTTTCCTTTTGCTGGAGCTGCAACAGCACCTGCTTTAGGGCGTTTAGTTCCGTATTTCGAACGTTGTTGTTTTCTTCCTTCAACACCCGCAGTATCTAAAGATCCACGAACGATATGGTAACGAACTCCTGGTAAATCCTTAACACGACCACCACGTACCAATACGATACTGTGCTCTTGCAAATTATGACCTTCTCCTGGAATGTAAGCAATAATTTCTTGCTTATTCGTTAAACGTACTTTAGCAACCTTACGCATTGCTGAGTTTGGTTTCTTTGGAGTTGTTGTGTACACACGTGTACAAACACCACGGCGTTGTGGACAAGAATCCAAAGCGGCCGATTTACTTTTGTTTGGAGCTTTAAAGCGTCCTTTTCTTACTAATTGACTTATAGTTGGCATGTTTAACCTTTTGTATTAGTTGATTTCACTGTTATTATTGCAAACCCATCTTTTTGGGGACGGCAAAGATATTATTATTTTCTTAACAAGCAAAAAAAATGTTGAAAAAAATTCAATTTTATGATAAAATTTTTGCTTTTTGTTGAAAAGTTTTTTTAAACTGTGCTTTTTTGGCAGAAATTCAAAAAGTTTTAGCTCAAAAACTGTTGGACTAAAGCCACTCAAAAAAATCAAACTTTTATCCACTTTTTTCTTGTAAATTTCCTTTTTTTAGTTCTTTTTTTTACTAAAAAAAGCTTTTTTATTTATTTTTAAGACTGTAAACCACCATCTTTTAAGCGTTCTGCATTTTCTGCAAACTGCAAGGCATCAATCATTTCTTGAATATAACCATTTGTAAAATCAGTTAAGCTATACAAGGTTAATCCAATTCGATGATCGGTAATTCTATTTTGTGGGTAATTATAGGTTCTAATTTTTTCGGAACGATCGCCGGTACTCACCATCGTTTTGCGTCGTCCAGTGGTTTCTGTTAATCGCTTTTGAAATTCTAAATCGTATAATTTTGAACGCAACATTTCCATTGCTTTCTCTCTGTTTCCTAATTGGTTTCGCTGCGTTTGGCAAGTAACCACAATACCGGAAGGCTTGTGCGTTAAAATAACTTTACTTTCTACCTTATTCACATTTTGCCCTCCTGCTCCACCGCTTCGTGCCGTTGCCATTTCAATATCGGCTGGTTTCAATTCAATATCCCATTCTTCTGCTTCTGGCAAAACAACTACGGTTGCTGCTGATGTATGCACTCTTCCTGCTGATTCGGTACTTGGCACACGTTGTACACGATGTACACCACTTTCAAATTTCATTGTACCAAAAGCATTATTACCTTTTACGTTAAATACAATTTCTTTGTATCCACCCATCGAACCTGGACTTTCATCAATCACTTCTAATTGATATCCTTTTATTTCGCAATAACGACGGTACATTTCAAATAAATCACCTGCAAATAAAGCAGCTTCATCGCCTCCTGTGCCACCACGTAATTCCATCGTGCAATTTTTAGCATCTTCTGGATCCTTTGGTATCAGCATTAAACGCACCTCATCTTGCAATTTCTCTTCTGCTAATCTATTCTCTTCCAATTCGGCTTTAGCCATGTCTAAAAAATCTTTGTCTTTTTCAGTGGCTAATACTTCTTTCGCTCCTTTTATATTATCAGAAATTTTTACATATTTATAATAAGCCTCTACAATAGGCTCTAAATCACGGTATTCTTTATTCAGCT
>JBIISW010000125.1:0-7206 GCA_044340865.1 Bacteroidia bacterium
GTAATGAACCACTTGCATGCGGCAAATCATTTGCTATTAACCAATTAGTTGCTTGATTTGCTAAGGATGCGATAGCGGCATCAAATAATGATACTGTAACATGAGATCCAACTTGTGATTTAAATCTTTGTAGTAATGAAATAAGAATTGCTTCTTTTAATTGGTGCGCCGCTAAAATATCAATCATAGCCACTGGCATTTTTAAAGGTTGTGATTTTTTTTCGCCATTCATAAACATAAAACCACTTTCTGCTTGTAATATCAAATCGTAGGCAGTTCTGTAAACGTTGGAACCAAAACCTGAAATGGAAGCGTAAATTAAGCTCGGATTTATTTTTTTGACTGTTTTGTAATCTAACTTTAATTTGATGTCGTCGCCAGTTTTGAAATTAGTTATGAGGATGTCTGCCGTTTTTATAAATGCATACACTTTTTTTAAATCAATTGGATTTTTTATATCAAGCAGAATACTTTTTTTGCCAGTATTGACGCTCCAATAATAGGCACTTGATGTTTCTTTTTCGTTTTCAGTTTTTAATTTCCACGAACGTGTGACGTCGCCCTTTGTGTTTTTATTTTCAATTTTAATAACGTTTGCACCAAGTTCAGAAAAAAATAAACCTACCGATGGACCAGCCAAAACACTTGACAATTCAATGACTTTTAAATCAGAAAAAACGTTTTTTAATGATTTACTTTTCATATTATATGTTTGGTTAAGAAATTAAAATAGTAAAAAGACTTCAGTAAAGTCTAAGTTTAGAAACCTAATACACTTCTAACGACAGTTAATTTTTCTTGTGCAATTTTTCTAGCTTTTGCTTCTCCTATCAATAATTGTTGTTCGATTAATTCAGGATTTGCCATTAATTCAGAATATTTTTTTCGAGCTTGTTCAAATTTAGAAAGTAATGCCTCGTAAAGTGCTTGTTTAGCGTGCCCATAACCAAATCCTCCGTTTCTATAATTGTTTTTCATCTCCTCAATTTGTACTTCGCTTGCAATTAATTTATACAAATTAAACACGTTGCAGATTTCAAAATTTTTGGGATCTTCTAAAGGCGTGCTATCCGTTTCAATGGTTTTAACAACTTTGAGTAATTCTTTTTCAGGTAAAAATATATTGATGAAGTTGTTATATGATTTGCTCATTTTTTGTCCATCAATACCTGGCACAATCATCACATTTGAATCAATTTTTCCTTCAGGTAAAATAAAAATATCTTTTCCGTATTCGTGATTTATTTTAGCAGCAATATCTCTCGCCATTTCAATATGTTGAATTTGGTCTTTACCAACTGGCACAAATTGAGCATCGTATAAAATAATATCTGCTGCCATTAAAACTGGGTAAGTAAATAATCCAGAATTAACTTCTTTCAATCTATCCGATTTATCTTTAAATGAATGCGCATTTGCTAACATGGGAAATGGCGTAAAGCAATTTAAATACCAAGTTAATTCGCACACTTCAGGTATTTTACTTTGACGGTAGAATATATTTTTTTCTGTATCAAAATCAAATGCTAACCATGTTGCCGCAACAGAATTGACACTATCTTTTCTTGCTTGAGCATTTTTTTGTGAGGTCAAGGAATGTAAATCTGCAATAAAAAAAAGGGATTCGTTATTCGAATTTTTACTTAATTCAATTGCAGGTAATATGGCACCTAAAATATTTCCCAAATGGGGAACATTTGTACTTTGAATGCCAGTGAGTATGCGTGCCATAATTTTTGGTTTAAATCCCTTTAATGATTCCGTCTGTCGAATTTTTAATAAAGTCTACAATTTGATGTTTGATAGTTGAATCAGGAATTTCTTTTGTGACAAGTTCTAATGCGTTAGTGATGTTATGTCCTCTTACAAAAATCAATCTATAAATATCTTCTATCTGATTAATCACTTCTTTTTCAAATCCACGACGTGTTAAGCCAACTGTATTTACACCTATGTATTGAAGTGGTTCACGAGCTACACGAATGTAAGGTGGCACGTTTTTTCTTACTTTAGAATCGCCTGCTAAAAAACTATGGGCACCAATTGTTACGTGTCCTGCTAGGCCGGTGTAATTAGCGATGATCACATTATTACCAATTATGCAATCATGTGCAATGTGAACGTAAGCCATCAATAAACAATTGTCTCCAATTTTCGTAGTCATTCTATCGGCTGTACCTTTATGAATGGTAACGTACTCTCTAATAATGGTATTATTTCCAACTACAGTTGTTGAGCGCTCTCCTTTATATTTTAAATCTTGAGAAACTATTCCAATAATAGCTCCAGGAAATATTTGACAGTTTTCGCCAATAATTGTATCGGGATAAATTAATGCGTTGGGATGAATGTGTGTATTGTCACCAATTTCAACGTCTTCATATACCGTAGCAAAAGCTTCAATAGTTACGTTTTTTCCAATTTTTGCTTTTGGGCTAACGTTTGCAAGTGTAGAAATCATAATTTTAAATTTTAAGGATTATGCTAATTGCGTTTGACCAGTTTTAACTTCTGATTCTTTTACTTTCACTATTTGAGCCATCATCTCAGCTTCCATAACTGGCTTATTATTTACATATGCAACACCTCTCATATGGCAAATACCTCTACGAATAGGTGTCAATAAATTTAAGCTAAACACAACAGTATCACCTGGAATAACTTTTTGTTTGAATTTAACATTATCAATTTTCATGAAATACGTTAAATAGTTTTCTGGATCTGGCACCGTTTTTAAAACTAAAACACCACCACATTGTGCCATGGCTTCAATTAAAAATACACCCGGCATAACTGGATTATCAGGAAAATGACCTTTAAAAAATTCTTCGTTAAGCGTTACATTTTTTACACCCACTACGTGTGAATCAGAGATCTCCATAATTTTATCAACTAACAACATGGGTTGACGGTGAGGTAAAAGTTTCATAATATCAGTGATATTTAAAACGGGGGGTAAGCTCAAATCTATTTTTAAAAAATCTTTTTCTGATTTTTGTTTTTTAGCTAATGCTTTTATTTTTTTAGCAAAGTCAATATTTCCTGCATGTCCAGGTCTTCCTGCTAATACATGCATTTTTAATGGTCTTCCAACTAACGCTAAATCGCCAACAATATCTAATAATTTATGACGCGCTGGTTCATTAAAAAATCTAAGTTTTGTATTATTTAATACGCCTTTCCCTTTAACTTCAACATCAGGTTTATTAAATACTTTTCGTAAGTAGTTTAGTTTATCTTCGGGCAATTCACTATCAACAAGTACGATAGCGTTATCCATATCACCGCCTTTAATTAAATCATGTTGAATTAAAGCTTCTAACTCACGTAAAAATACAAACGTACGGCAAGATGATATTTCGTTTTTGAATTCACCTAAATTATACATCGATGCGTGCTGTGTGCCTAAAACTTCACTGCCATAATCAACCATTACTGTAATTCTGAAATCTTCTTGAGGCACAGCAAGCATTTCAACTTTTTTAATGGGGTCTTCGTAAGTTATATTTTCTTCTAATTCAAAATAATCTCTCAAGGCATCTTGTTCTACAATACCAGCCTCTTCTAATATTTCAATAAAATTTAAAGAACTTCCGTCCATTATTGGCATTTCAGGGCCTGTAACTTGAATCAAACAATTGTCAATACCTAAGCCTACTAAGGCTGCTAATACATGCTCAGTTGTATGGACACGTGCTCCATTTTTTTCGAGTGTTGTTCCTCTTGATGTATCAACCACTAAATCGCAATCAGCTTCAATGATCGGTTGACCTTCTAAATCTGTACGTTGAAATTTGTACCAATGCCCAGTTTCAGCAGGGTTAAATGTTAATGTAACTGGTTTTCCTGTATGTAAACCTTTTCCTGTAATGGATACAGCTTTTTGTATGGTTCTTTGTTTATCGCTCATTACGTATTGAGTTTGTTTTATAATGTTATTTGAAAAAATGAATATTACTTATTTTTTTCAAGTGAATGTATTCTATCGTTTAATTTTGGTAGGTTTTTAAATAGAACATAACTTCTTCTAAATTCGCCTAAACTAAATGCTGGTGAGCCTTGCACTATTTCATTCGTTTTCTCTATTGATGCGCCAACACCTGCTTGTCCGGCTATTTTTACGCCATCAGCAATTTTAAGATGCCCAGCAATTCCTACTTGCGCAGCAATCATACAATTTTTTCCAACTTTTGTAGAACCTGCAACACCTGATAAACCTGCTATCACCGTGTTTTCTCCAATTTCAACATTGTGGGCAATTTGTACAAGGTTATCTAATTTTACGCCTTTGCGTAAAATAGTTGAGCCAAGTGTAGCTCTATCTATCGAGCAATTTGAGCCAATTTCAATATTATCTTCAATTATTACATTTCCTATTTGAGGAACTTTTGCAAATTCTTTTCCATCTTGAGGAGCAAAACCAAATCCATCGCTTCCGATGACTGAATTAGAATGGACAACAACGTTGTTTCCTATTCTACATTCATGATATATTTTAACGCCTGAAAAAAGAGTTGTATTGTCTCCAATTGTACAATTATCGCCAATGTAAGTGTGAGGATATATTTTTACATTAGTTCCAATTTTCACATTTGTACCGATATAAGCAAATGCGCCAACGTAACAATTTTCTCCAAGTGAAGCATTGCTACTGATAAAAGATGGTTGTTCTATCCCTGTTTTTTCGCCTTTTACTTCATTGTACATTTCCAATAATTTTGCAAAACTGGCATAAGAATCTTCAACACGAATTAATGTACAGGTTGATTTTATTGGTTTTTCAAGCACTAAGGATTTATTGACGATAACAATGGTTGCATTTGTTTCGTAAATAAAATTTGTATACTTAGGATTAGCTAAAAAAGATAAAGTGCCAGAAATACCATCTTCAATTTTTGATAGATTAGATACTTTTGCTTGTTCGTCGCCTTCTACAATGCCTTCAAGTAATTGTGCTATTTGAGCTGCTGAAAATTCCATAGATCAAATATAATGGTTTTATACTTATTTTAATCTACAATTTTATTTAAGATGTTAAAATAAAAACCAGCGTCTT
The DNA here is from genome assembly GCA_044340865.1 of Bacteroidia bacterium. Classification (GTDB taxonomy): domain Bacteria; phylum Bacteroidota; class Bacteroidia; order B-17B0; family Aurantibacillaceae; genus UBA4416. The sequence continues at coordinate 5,057 of JBIISW010000125.1, forward strand.
TTTATTTTATTTTTTTTAAGGAAACTGAATTGCACCTGCATCAATAGCCGGAGAACGTGTCGTTCCAATTATATCTGTTTGAACGAACACGTATGGATAAATACCTAATAAGGCAGCGTCTCCGATGGCTCTGGCTGCAGATGTGCTACCTAGCTTGAAGTCGTAATTTTGAGCGTCAATAAAACTGGCAGATTGGTTATATACGTTATTAATGAAGGCAGGACTCGTTGTTGAAATTGTTTTAAGTAAACAACTATTAAATTTATAATTTTTAGGAAAACTTGAAGCATTATTGACATCGACTTCTAATTCATTTGATTTAGATCCATCAATGATGCAATTGCCAAAATAAGCGCTATCTAATGGAAAATAGGTTGTTCCAGAATAGTTATCAATATGAACGCAGGGCTGATTTCCTCTTCCACCTTCTTTTGTGAAATAGTTAGCAAAGGTGGAATGTAAAAATGTGTAATTCCCACCCAATGTGAGGGCAGCGCAATACTCTTTGCAATTAACCACCATATTATTACTTCCCCAAATATGGAATGCAACGCCGTAAATCCCCCATTTTGAACAGTTTTTAATGATGGTATTTGTTAAACGTAATCGCTTGGGTTGTGCTGTATTTAGAAGTACTTCAGCTTGAACACCAATGTATCCATTTTTTATGATGGCGTAATTAATATAATTATCTGTATGCCCTTCATTAATCCAAATTCTATCCCATTGCCCCGGAATGTCTGCGTAATCTAACTCACGCCTGTCACCCTGAAACATCACTTCATTTCCTTTTGTTCCATTTACCTGTAAGGTTCCATAACGATAAACCCATAATCCTGCATTTTGATGTAAATAGACTTTTACACCAGCTGCAATGGTTAGTTTTTGCGTGGAATCCACTACTAGCCAACCATAAATAACGTGTGGCTTGTCGTTAATCCAATTAACTGTTACGTTTGATCCTGATGATACGGTTGAATAGGGCAAAAAACCATTTTTATATTGTATGGCTTTATTTGGGACATGGTAGTAAGCATCTTGTCCCCAAGCTTCTAATGCAACGCTCTGTTCGTTTCCGTTTACATCAAATAAAATTTTGTCTTGTATAACAAAAGGACTTAAATTACTCGTTGGATTAACATTCACTTGAATGAAAATATAAATACTGTCTTCAGCTAGAATTTCAACATCTGAAACGGATTTGCCTGGTGTTCCATCTACATTTAAAGTAAACATGGATGAATTTCCATTTTGTAATCTAACGGATGAAATATTAATCTTTTGTTTATTCATATTTCTTACTCTAATTTGGCGAGTTGTAGAGCCAATAGTCGTAAAAACGGTATCAAATAATACAGAATCCTGAGAAAATGATATCTTTGCATTGGTATCGGTAAGGAATTTATCTTTCTTACAAGAGATAAAAGTTACTGATAAACAAGTGGTTATGAATATGAATGAGAAAATTTTGTTCATTGTTCTAAGGTATAAATAAGAAACGTTAAAACTATAAATTTATTATATTTTTAAAAAAAGTATTGTTAATAAAAGATTTTTATTATCTTTGCCTTCCAAATTTCGAATAATATAATTTAAAATAAAATGAAAGCAGAAATTCACCCAGAAAATTACCGTTTAGTTGTATTCAAAGATATGTCTAACGGATATACTTTTTTAACAAAATCTTGTTCAGATACTAAAGATACTATTGTACACGAAGATGGTGTTGAGTATCCATTAGTAAAATTAGATATTTCAATGACATCTCATCCTTTTTATACTGGTAAGCAAATGTTAGTAGATACAGCAGGACGTATTGATAAATTCAAAACGCGTTACGCTAAAAAATAATTTCATTAAAAGAAATCATATTTAATCCATTCACCCATCAGTGAATGGATTTTTTATTTTTACCTTAGCACGAATGAGATTTTTATTTTTATATACTGAGATTGCAGAATATTTTATTGCTTGTTGCAATCAGTTAACAGAATATGGTGATGTACATATTATTCGGTGGCCTGTAAATAAAGAAGCTCCCTTTCATTTTTCTGAGAATAATAAATTGAAAATCTATTCAAAACCTGATTATGATTATAGTGGTTTAGAAAATTTAATAAATGAGATTGATCCAACTGTTATTATTTGTA
>JBIISW010000126.1:0-7167 GCA_044340865.1 Bacteroidia bacterium
AAGCGATGCTTAGTATCAATGCCGTTAAAGGTTTTGAATATGGTGAAGGAGTTAATGCAAGTAATGTTAAAGGTTCAGAGTTAAATGATGTTTTCATTTCTAATGCTCAAACAACCAATAACGATAAACAAAAAACTCTTACCAATCATAGTGGAGGAATTCAAGGTGGAATTAGTAATGGGGAAGATATTTATTTTAACGTAGCATTTAAGCCAGTAGCAACTATCATGCAAGACCAACAGTCTATTGATACAAATGGAAATGAAATTATCATGAAAGGGAAAGGCCGACACGATCCTTGTGTATTACCTCGTGCAGTTCCTATTGTTGAAAGCATGGCAGCTTTGGTTTTGGTAGATGCTTTATTGAGAAATAAAACTTCTAAATTAATTTAAGTTCAAACAAAAAACATTTTTCCAATAACTAATAACTTTTTAAACATGTTCAGCAAAAAAAACAGACTCATTACCATTATCATTATCTCCATGATATTAGGTATTATTTTAGGATATAGCATCAACAAATCCTTAACCAACAATAATCCTAAAATAGAACAATCTTATATTAAGCAGATTTCAAAAGGAAACATAGAAGTTGAAAAAAAATTAGTCACCATTGTTTCTAAAATGGAGAAAGACCATTTAAAACAAGCAAAGAAAAAAGTGGCTTCCAATTATTCTATTTTAAGTGATATTTTTTTACGTCTGATTAAAATGATCATTGCTCCGCTTGTTTTATCTGTTTTGGTAATGGGGGTTGCAAAAGTTGGTGATTTTAAATCAGTCGGGAGAATAGGAGCAAAAACCATTATTTACTTTACGTTTGCTACTTTGTTGGCGCTTGGTTTAGGCTTAGTGATAGTTAATTTATTTGAGCCAGGTCATAAAATTGCATTAGAAATGCCTGATTCTAATGCTGATTCAGGAGTAAAAGCGAATGCACAAGATGCTAAAAATTTTGTATCACATGTTGTTCCTGATAGTATTATCAGAGTAATGGCAGAAAATGAAATTTTGCCAATCGTTATTTTTGCGTTGTTTTTTGGAATTGCTGCTGCAAGCATTGGTGAGCAAGGAAAGCCAATGATAAGAGCAATGGATAGTTTATCGCACATCATGTTTAAGGTAACAAATTTTGTTATGAATTTCGCTCCCATTGGCGTATTTGGAGCCATAACGGCTGTTGTGATACAACAAGGATTAGATGTGTTGAGTGGATACGCATATCTCATGGCTTGTTTTTTTGGAGGGCTATTATTTTTTGTTTTTGGTGTGTTATTTAGTATTTGTTTAGTGTTGAGAATCAATTTTTTCTCCTTATTATCGCATGTGAAAGAGCCAATATTATTAGCTTTTAGTACAGCAAGTTCGGAAAGCGCTATGCCTAAAACCATTGAGCAATTAGAGAAATTTGGAATCAGTAATCGAATCGTTTCGTTTGTATTGCCGCTGGGTTATTCATTTAACCTAGATGGATCAATTATGTACATGACATTTGCAACTGTATTTATTGCACAAGCTTATGGTATTGATATGACTATGGCTGATCAAATACAAATGATGCTTATTTTATTAATTACGAGTAAAGGTATGGCCGGCGTGCCAAGGGCATCTTTGGTTGTTATTGCAGGTATGCTAAGTATGTTTCATATTCCAGGAGAAGGTTTATTATTGCTTTTAGCAGTCGATCAAATTTTAGACATGGGTCGATCTGCTACAAATGTTGTTGGAAACGCTGTGGCTAGTGCTGTTGTAGCAAAATGGGAAGGTGAAAAATTTGTAGCAAAGTCGAAAATTTAAAATTTATTTTCTCGGTTTACTTGTGCTAAAAATTTTCATGTTTTTATTTTTTAAATAGTTATTGCTGATAACTAAAAAAAACTTTGAATATTTAATTTAAAAACTTTGCACCTTTACAGTATTAAAAATCAAATATGCAAGTAAAAGAAATTGGTTATATTAGTAAAACCCACGGATTGAAAGGCCATGTCATTTTACGTTTAAATGAATTTGTTCAAATTGACCAAGAGGCGATTAAATCGGTATTTTTAGATTTAAATGGCTCGCAGGTTCCTTATTTTATAACCGAATGTAAACCAAGTAATACGGGATATATTTTAAAGTTAGAAACCATTGACACGATTGATACTTCAAAAAAACTGATTGCTAAAAAAGCATTTGCCCTAGAAGATTTTATCTTAGAAGACGAAGAAAATTTCAGTGAATTTATTGGTTATTCTATAATAGATTCCATTCATGGAAACATTGGAAATATTATTGAGGTAGATGAAAAAACTGAAAACGTTATTATAAAAATTATGCATCCAACTGGTAAAGAAATTATTTTACCGTTTAATGATGATTTCATTATCGAAATTGATGATGATTTAAAAATTATTGAATTTAATTCTCCCGAAGGACTTGTTGAAATGTATATTTCTTAAGTTTTTTAAGATTAAATTTTATGATTAAATTAGCACTTTGTGATTACAAATGAATCTTTTTAGATTCAAAAATATATTTTAAATGAAAAATCAATATTGTATAATAATGGCTGGTGGTGTTGGTACTCGGTTTTGGCCAATGAGTACAACCAATCATCCTAAGCAATTTTTAGATATTCTTGGTACTGGTAAAACATTGATTCAACAAACCTTTGAAAGATTTGCGGAGCTTTGCCCTCCAGAAAATATATATGTAGTTACGAGTGATATATACGAACAATTAGTTGCCGAACAATTACCTGATTTACCCCTAAATAATATATTAACCGAGCCTTCTCGCAAAAATACAGCGCCTTGTATAGCTTATGCTAGTTACAAAATACATCAACTCAATCCAAATGCCATTACTGTTGTAGCGCCATCTGATCATTTAATTACGAAAGGAGATGTTTTTTCGAAAGCCATTAGATCATGTTTTTCAAAAGCAAAACATGAAGATTGTTTATTGACTCTTGGCATAAAACCGTCTAGACCTGATACGGGATATGGTTATATTCAATATGTAGATACGCCATTGCAAGAAAAAGATAAACGTATTTTCAAAGTCAAAACATTTACTGAAAAACCAGATTTTGATATGGCTAAATTTTTCATAGAAAGTGGTGATTTTTTATGGAATTCGGGTATTTTTATTTGGAGTACAAAAAGTGTTATTAAAGCTTTTGAAAATCATGATCCAGATTTAGCAAATTTATTTAAAGAGGGAATTGAATTTTACAATACACCTCAAGAAAAAGAATTTATTAAAAAGGCTTATATCAATTGTAAAAGTAATTCAATTGATTATTCCATTATGGAAAAAGCAAAAAATGTATTTGTTCGTTCTTCTATTATTGGGTGGAGTGATTTAGGTACTTACGGTTCTTTATATAATCACATTAAACACGATAAAGGTAATAATGCCTTAGTTGGTAAAAACATCATGCAATACAACTGTAAAGAGTGTATTGTGCATGTACCAAAAGATAAATTAGTTGTCATTCAAGGACTAGAAGATTACATTGTTGTGGAATCTGATGGTGTATTGATGATTTGTAAAAAGCAAGATGAACAACAAATCAGGAATTTTGTGAATGATGTGAAAGTTCAAAAAGGAGATAAATTTATCTAACGATAAAAACTTTTGTATCTTAACTAGTGACTAGTTTCCTGACTAGGTTCAAATAACATTATTTTCCCTAAGGCAATTATAAATCCACCAATGATTTGTTCAATGATTTGCCATGCGCAATCAACTAAAATGTAGGTAACGTTAAAGTTTTTTGTGAATGAAATACCCAATACAGTTACAAAGGCAAATAAAATAAAACCAACAGTAAAGCCACTCATTAAACCTCTTAAAATTGGGGGATAAAATAGACGCTTAAATAATTTAGATTCAAATAGGCGATATAAAACGTATGAAATGACAAGGTAAACAAGGGCTGCTAAAATTAAAAATATCCAAATTGGGAAGGTAATGAAACTTAAATCATTTAAAAAAACGCCATGCCAAAAATAAAAGGCGCCATACATTAAAATGGCAGAAATAATCCAACTGATATAAAATCTAAAAGAGTATAGCACAAGGCAAATTTAACTTTTCTTATTGATAAAAAAAACTTTAATTTTTTTTTTAGGTTTTAACTTTTAGAATAATTAAATTTGATTTATGAGGTTTTTGATTAAATTTAGTTTAGGTTGTATTTTTTTTACATCCATGGTATCTTGCAAAAAAGAAACTTCTTGGGATATTGATGCTGCATTCCCAATTGCAAAAAGTCATTTAGATCTTAGAAATTTTTTTGGTGATTCCTTATTTAAAGCTGATCCTACGGGACTTTTACATTTAGATTACACAACTCAAATTCTAAATTTAACCATGGATAATTTGGTTAAATTACCTGATACTACTATTACCATTGGATATATTTCTTTTTTTAATGCTAGTTTAAATCCTGGCGATTTAATCTATACCAATGCATCAACACCTGCTAATCAAGAAGTAACATTTGATGTAGCTAACGGTGTTCAATTAAATAAGGCTATTGTGAGATCTGGTTATTTAAAAATAGAGTATTTAAATACCTATGCTCAGCCTATCAATTTTAATTATGATATTAATTCTGCTAAATTATGGGGAACTGTTTTTCACGTGAATCAAGTTATACCTGGTGGCTCTTCATCAAGTCCCGCATCATTCACGAGTTATTATTCTTTAAAGGATTATGAATTAAATCTAACAGGAATTGCAAATAATAAAATCAATACCTTGGTTCAAACGTATTCTATAAAAACGGATCCATCTGGTTCTGCTGATATTTTGCATTTAGGGGAAGGTTTAAATATTAGATTATCATTTATTGATATCGTTCCTGAATACGTTCAAGGTTATTTTGGTCAACAAGATTTAACTTTCGGACCTGATTCTGCTTACTTTGGATTATCCATAAAAATTAATCCATACAATGCTATTACATTAAATTCTGGTAGCCTGCTTCAATCTATTAATGTTAATAGGGCAGGAAAAACAAATGTTCCGTCAAATCCTGTATTTCCTGTTGTTAAAAATATTACATTAAACCAATCTAATTCAAATTTAAATCCATTTTTAGAAAACATTCCTAATTATTTATCCTATTCTGTAAAAGCTAAATTAAATCCTTTAGGAAACATATCAGCTGGAAATGATTTTGCTTATTATGGTCATGGCTTAAAAGTAATGGCCCATGTTGACATTCCATTAGCAGTATCGGCAGATTATTTTAAATTGATTAGTTATAATAACACCGACTTTAATAATTTAAAACAACTTAACAACGTTAATAGTTGTGAATTAACCTTAACTGCCAAAAACAATTATCCTTTTTACGCTAAGTTACAAGCCTATCTAATAGATGAAACAAATACAGTCATTGATTCCTTGTTTTTACCTACCGAAAATAAAATTAATGCTGCTATAACAGATGTTTCTAACACCGTAATTAATGAAGTTGATACGAAGATTGTTTTCACTATAGCAAATACAAAACTTGAGCACTTAAAAAAATGTAAGCAGATTAAATTTGTGAGTGCCATGTATTTTTCAAATCAACCTACGCCCATTAAAATAAATGCTGACAGTTATTTGGATTTAATTTTGAGTGCTAACGTAAACTATACTTCAAAATTATGAGTTTAAAACATGTTCTTGTTATAGTGTTGTCTTGTTACTTTTTTACGGCTTTCAGCCAATATAATTCGGAGTTTTTAAATTTTGATAAAACAGGTCGTTCTGTTTCCGTTAACGCTGAATTTGAAATGGGTTCAAATGGTATTTACAATGGCTTACTCAATAAATTTATTTTTGGAGGAAAAATAAATAACGATCTCAAAGATGCTTCAAACAATAAAATGAGTAGTAGCAGTGTTTTAGGTGCTAATATGAATTATGATGTTTCTGCTTTTTTTGGTAGAAATTCAAAGTACTCTTATTTAATTGGGTTTAAAGATCAAAGAATTTTTAATTCAACATTCACTAAAGATTTTTATCAGTTAATGTTTTATGGCAATAAACCTTATTTAAATGAGACAAAGCAGTTAGGTGGAACTAACATAAATTCATTACGTTTTCAAGAATTAAAAATTGGTTTTATTTATCATAAAATAGACTCAACGGCTAAAGTGGGAGCTTCCATTTCCTTCATTAAAGGACAAGATTTATTTTATGTCAAAACAAAAGCAGGTTCATCTTTATACACAAATAGTGACGGTACTGAATTGATTTTTGATTCTAAGTTTAACATGGCATTTAGTGATACAAGTCGAAAATCAAATCCTTTAGCCTTTTCTGGAATTGGTGCAAGTGCCGATTTATTTTTTGAAACGCCATATCAAAGTTCAATTGGAAAAGGAAGTGTACTGACAGTTAATGCCAATAATTTAGGCTTCATTCATTGGTTTGATAATAGTGTTCAATACAGTAGTGATTCATTGTTTGTATTTAATGGTATTCAGATTAATAATTTAGTTGATTTGAAAGATTCAACGCTTGCTTATATCAATAAAGATACACTCATTCAAAAGTTATCAAATGCTCGCCGTGAGTCTTTTAACAATAATATTCCAGCTAATTTATTAATCATAAATAAAATTACAGTCAATCAAAAGGTAGCTGTAAGCACAGGTTTTAGGTATTTATTCAGTTCAAATTTCAAACCATATTTATTTTCAAATCTCGAATATAAATTATCAAAAACAATCGTTGGTGATTTACACATTGGTTATGGTGGTTATTCGCGCTTAAATGTTGGTTTAACATTTGCCTACATGAATGATAATTGGTATTTTAAAATAGGCAGTAATAGTTTACAAGGTTTTATAGCACCTAAAAAAACATTTGGACAGGGCTTATTCTTTGCGTTAGCGCGTAAATTTAAAAATTAATACAATGAAAAAAATTGGCTTTATCGTTTTCATGTCTTGCTATTCAATGTTGATATCGCAGGCGCCGTCGAAATTTTTTCAGCGTTTTGGTGGCAATGGTTACGATGTAGCTTATGATTTAAAACAAACGCTTGATAGTGGATATATCGTTGCAGGTTCAACCAGTAGTTTTGGCTTTGGTAATACGGATATGTATTTAGCAAAGCTTAATAAAATGGGTGAGGTGGTGTTTCAAAAAACCTTTGGCGATTATAACAATG
>JBIISW010000044.1:0-16642 GCA_044340865.1 Bacteroidia bacterium
AGGGATTGGTATCGCTTTTTATTTTTTGCCAGGAAATGTTGGTGGAAGTGCTGTAAACTGGGATAAAGCAAAAGATACAGGTTGGGCTTTATTAGTTTCTCCTTTTGCAGGATTTGCGGCTGCAATTGTAATCATGTTTATTTTTAAACGATTTGTAAAAAACGATTTATTTTACAAGGAACCAATTCCTGGAAAAAAACCACCTATTTGGATTAGAATGTTACTTTGGGCAACGTGTGGATTAGTTAGTTTTTTTCATGGACAAAATGATGGGCAAAAAGGAGTTGGTTTAGTTATGATGATTTTAATTGCGATTATGCCAGCCTACTTTTCTTTAGATCAAAGTATTAACTTACAAAGTATTAATGCCAATGTTTCAGTCATCGAAAAAATAATTTCAACTACTGATACTACTCAATTTGGGAAAGATGAATTTAAAAATTTCTACAGCATTAAAAAGCATTCTGAGCATTTTGCTCAAGCAACTAATGGGAAAGCCTTTGTGGATGGCATCGGTGCGACAGAAAGATTTGAATTAAGAAAAGACATTGTAAAAATTACAAAAGGTGCTGAAAAACTTTTAAAAAGCGAAAATGTAGCTATTTCTAAAGCTGATGCAGTTTCAATAAAAAAAGAAATTTCTAGCGCAAAAAAACTAGTTGAGTTTGCACCTTCTTGGGTAATTATTATGATTTCAATTTCCTTAGGCTTAGGAACAATGATTGGCTGGAAACGCATTGTGAAAACTATTGGAGAAAAAATAGGAAAACAACATATGAGTTATGCACAAGGCGCATCTGCTGAAATAGTTGCAGCAATAGGCATTGGCGTTGCAACAGCATATAAAGCGCCAGTAAGTACTACACACATGTTAAGTTCAGGTATAATGGGAAGCATGGTTGCGAAAAAAGGATTAAAGAATTTACAACGCAGCACCATCACCAATATTTTATTAGCTTGGGTTCTGACATTACCTGTAACTATTATACTTTCAGGGGGATTGTTTTTATTGTTTAGAGCTATTTTGTAATTTAAACCCTAATCTAGCATCGTATTAAAAGGTAGCAAATGCTACCTTTTTTGTTTGGCTAACCTTCTACTACACTTACGATTCTAAACTAAGATATAGTAATACAGTCCAATTCTATTGTACCTGTGCATGCTTAAATTAATTTTTCTTAATGACATCTGAAATATTTTATAGTATTTATTGATCGCTTAGACTACACATGCATCTGGTTTAATCTCATGCACAAAATTTCGTTTTCTCCATAAAACAAAAAACCCTCAACATGCTTATGCCTGCTGAGGGTTTTTATTATTTATTTTGAAGAGATGCTGAATCAAGTTCAGCAAAACTAAAACTATTAAGCTTCGTCTTCTACCTCTTCTTTACTTGCCATTAATCGCTCGTACTCTTCTTTGCTTCCTACTACAATTTTCTCGTACTGGCGTAAACCTGTACCAGCAGGAATTAAATGTCCAACAATAACGTTTTCTTTTAATCCTTGTAATGTATCCACTTTTCCGTGCACTGCTGCCTCGTTTAAAACTTTTGTTGTTTCCTGGAACGATGCCGCAGAAATCCAACTATTTGTTTGTAACGATGCTCTTGTAATACCTTGTAAAATTGGTGTTGCTGTTGCAGGAACGGCATCACGCGCTTCAACTAGTTTTAAATCTTTACGACGTAAAACTGAATTCTCATCACGTAATTTACGAGCTGTAACAATTTGTCCACGTTTTAAGTTTTCAGAATCACCAACTTCAACAACCACTTTTTTACCGTACAATTCATCATTCTCAGCCATAAACTGAATTTTGTTAATCAATTGTGCTTCTAAGAATGTTGTATCTCCTGGATCTTCAATTTGAACTTTACGCATCATTTGACGAACAATCGTTTCGAAATGCTTATCATTTAATTTTTGACCTTGCAAACGATACACCTCTTGGATTTCATTCACTAAGTATTCTTGAACAGCAGTTGGCCCTTTGATTGATAAAATATCACCAGGAGAAGTTGCTCCATCTGATAATTGTTCACCAGCCTTCACAAAATCATTTTCTTGAACCAAGATATGCTTAGATAAAGAAACTAAATAACGGTGTTGCTCACCAGTTTTAGCTTCCACTACTACTTCACGATTACCACGTTTAATTTTTCCAAAAGAAACAATACCATCAATTTCAGAAACTACAGAAGGATTACTTGGGTTACGCGCTTCGAATAACTCTGTTACACGAGGTAAACCACCGGTAATATCTCCTGTTTTTCCAGTGATACGAGGGATTTTAACTAAAATCTGTCCTAACTCAACCTTTGCTCCTTCATTAATCACAATATGTGCAGCAATAGGTAAATTGTATGTTTTTAAAGCTTCGCCTTTTTTATCAACGATTCTTAATAACGGACTTAACGTTTTATCTCTACTTTCAATAATTACTTTTTCGCGGAATCCTGTTTGTTCATCGGATTCTTCACGGTAAGTAATGTTTTCTTTAATGCCTTCAAAATCAACTGTACCAGCAAATTCTGAAACGATAACTGCATTATATGGATCCCAATCACAAATCACGGTTCCTTTTTTCACTTTAACACCTGGCTTAATGTATAATTGAGAACCGTAAGGAATGTTTCCTGTTGTTAATGTAATTCCTGTGTTTGCATCAACGATTCTTACTTCCGTAGAACGGCCAATAACAACATTTGCTTTTGTTCCATCTGCATTTACACGCTCAACGGTGCGTAATTCATCAATCTCAGCAAGACCATCGTATTTAGCAACATAACTAGAAGATGCTGCTGTATTTGATGCAGTACCACCAACGTGGAATGTACGTAATGTTAACTGTGTCCCTGGTTCTCCAATTGATTGTGCTGCAATAACACCAACCGCTTCACCTAATTGAACTTGACGTCCGTTAGATAAATTACGTCCGTAACATTTTGCACAAACACCTAATTTACTTTCACAAGTTAACACAGAGCGAATTTCAACTGATTCAATTGGTGATGCTTCAATTAGATCACAAACATCTTCAGTAATCATTTCGCCACCAGTTACGATTAATTCGCCAGTAGTTGGATGATACACGTCGTTTAAAGCAATACGCCCTAATACTCTTTCGCCTAATGATTCAACGATATCGTCATTGTTTTTCAATGGAACCGCTGTTAATCCGCGTAAAGTACCGCAATCTTCTTCGTTAATAATAACATCTTGCGCAACGTCAACTAAACGACGAGTTAAGTAACCAGCATCAGCTGTTTTTAACGCCGTATCCGCTAAACCTTTACGAGCACCATGCGTAGAAATAAAGTATTCTAAGATAGATAAGCCCTCACGGAAGTTAGATAATACAGGGTTTTCAATAATTGATGCAGTAGTATCACCCGCTTTTTGAGGCTTAGCCATCAAACCACGCATTCCACTTAACTGTTTAATTTGTTCTTTAGATCCACGTGCCCCAGAGTCAAGCATCATATAAACAGAGTTGAATCCTTGTTTATCAGTGCTTAACACATCCATTACTTTTTTGGTAACTTTAGAGTTAGCATGTGTCCAAATATCAATTACTTGGTTATAACGCTCGTTGTTAGTAATAAAGCCCATTGAGTAGTTACTCATGACTTCATCCACTTGAACACGCGCATCTTTAATAATTTTGAATTTCTCAGCTGGTGTTTCGATATCACCTAAGTTAAATGATAATCCACCTTTGAAGGCTGTTTTAAATCCTAAGTCTTTAATATCATCAAGGAACTTAGCTGTTTTAGCCATACCAGTTTTCTTAACTACCATTCCGATGATATCACGTAATGATTTCTTAGTTAACAATTCGTTGATATAACCAACCTCATGAGGAACAACTAAGTTGAACATCACACGACCAACTGTAGTTTCAATTAATTTAGAAACTAATTCTTTTCCCTCTACAGCGTTTGTAACTCTAACTTTTATTTGCGCATGAACATCAACTTGTTTTTCGTTGAAGGCAATAATAACTTCCTCTGCACTGTAAAATATTTTTCCTTCGCCTTTAACAGCATCATTAGGCAAATTCTTTTTAGATTTAGTTAAGTAATATAAACCTAAAACCATATCCTGAGAAGGAACCGCTACTGGTGCACCATTTGATGGATTTAAAATGTTATGAGAAGCTAACATTAAAATTTGAGCTTCTAATACTGCGGCATGTCCCAATGGAACGTGTACCGCCATTTGATCCCCGTCAAAATCGGCGTTGAATGCAGAACACACTAATGGATGTAACTGGATTGCTTTTCCTTCAATTAATTTTGGTTGGAATGCTTGAATACCTAATCTATGTAAAGTTGGTGCACGGTTTAACATAACCGGGTGACCTCTTAATACGTTTTCTAAAATATCCCAAACAATTGGCTCTTTTTTGTCTACAATTTTCTTTGCAGATTTTACCGTTTTCACGATACCACGCTCAATCATTTTACGAATAATAAATGGCTTGAATAATTCCGCTGCCATATCCTTAGGTAAACCACACTCATGTAATTTCATTTCAGGCCCTACAACAATTACCGAACGAGCTGAATAATCTACACGTTTTCCTAATAAGTTTTGACGGAAACGTCCTTGTTTCCCCTTTAATGAATCAGATAATGATTTTAATGGACGATTTGATTCTGTTTTAACAGCATTGGATTTACGAGAGTTGTCGAATAAAGAATCAACTGACTCTTGCAACATACGTTTTTCGTTACGTAAAATTACATCTGGAGCTTTAATTTCAATTAAACGCTTTAAACGGTTGTTACGAATGATAACACGACGATATAAATCATTTAAATCAGAAGTAGCAAAACGACCTCCATCCAATGGAACTAAAGGACGCAATTCTGGTGGAATAACAGGAACTGTTTTAATAATCATCCACTCCGGACGATTTTCAATATGATTATTAGCATTACGAAATGCTTCAATAACTTGTAAACGCTTTAATGCTTCGTTTTTACGCTGTTGAGATGTTTCTGTATTTGCTTTGTGACGTAAATCATAAGATAATTCATCTAATTCTAAACGTGCTAATAAATCCTGCAACGCTTCAGCTCCCATTTTTGCAATAAATTTATTAGGATCTGTGTCCTCTAATAAAGCATTTTCTTTTGGAAGTGTGTCTAATAAATTTAAGTATTCTTCTTCAGATAAAAAATCTAAATACTGTGTACCGCCTTGTGCAGCAACACCTGCATTAATTACTACATAACGCTCGTAGTAAATAATCATATCTAATTTTTTAGTTGGTAATCCTAATAAATAACCAATTTTATTTGGCAATGAACGGAAATACCAGATATGTGCAACAGGAACAACTAAGTTAATGTGACCCATACGTTCTCTACGAACTTTTTTCTCTGTAACCTCAACACCGCAACGATCACAAATGATACCTTTGTAACGAATACGTTTGTATTTACCACAATGACATTCATAATCCTTTACAGGTCCAAAAATACGCTCACAAAACAAACCATCTCTTTCTGGTTTATATGTACGGTAATTGATGGTTTCTGGTTTCAATACTTCTCCTGCACTACGCTGTAAAATAGTTTCTGGCGAAGCTAAACTAATAGTGATTTTTGAGAAGTTTGATTTTACTTTGTTATCTTTTCTTAAAGCCATTTTTTTGCTTTTTGGGTTTAGTGATAATAAAAATTTATTTACTTTTTTCCTTTGTTGACTTCGAGTGCCTCAGCCAACAAAGGAGTTAAAGTGTATCTTAATCAAGTGTTACATCTAATGCTAATCCACGTAATTCGTGCATTAATACATTAAACGATTCTGGTATACCCGGAGTAGGAATGTTTTCGCCTTTTACAATAGCTTCATAAGCTTTTGCACGACCCATGACATCATCCGACTTAATAGTTAACAATTCTTGTAACACATTGGCTGCGCCGTATGCCTCAAGAGCCCAAACCTCCATCTCACCAAAACGCTGACCACCAAATTGTGCTTTACCACCAAGAGGTTGTTGTGTAATTAATGAATATGGCCCTATTGAACGAGCATGCATTTTATCATCAACCATATGTCCTAATTTCAACATATAGATAATACCTACAGTAGCTGGTTGATCAAATTTCTCACCTGTTCCACCATCAATTAAATAAGTACGGCCGTATTGAGGAATTCCTGCTTTGGTTGTATAACTATCAATTTGTTCCATTGTAGCACCATCAAAAATTGGCGTAGAGAATTTCAATCCTAATTCTTTCCCGGCCCAAGCTAATACTGTTTCATAAATCTGACCGATGTTCATACGAGATGGTACACCTAACGGATTTAATACAATGTCAACTGGAGTACCATCATCTAAATAAGGCATGTCTTCATCACGAACAATACGTGCAACAATACCTTTATTTCCATGACGACCAGCCATCTTATCACCTACTTTTAACTTACGTTTTTGAGCGATGTAAATTTTAGCTAATTGTACGATACCATTTGGTAATTCGTCACCAATTGTAATTTGGAATTTAGCACGCTTGTATTGACCTAAATAATCATTGAACTTAATCATGAAATTGTGCATCAATCGCTCAATTTGCTCATTTTTATCTTTATCAGTTGTCCAATTACCTGGATTTACTTCAGAATAATCGATTTTTTCTAATAATTTTTGAGTAAACTTAGTTCCTTTTGCAATAATTTCTTCTCCTAAGATATTAGAAACACCTTGAGACGTACGCCCATTAACTAATTCAAATAATTTTTCAATTAATTGATATTTAATGTTTGCCACATTCTTATGGTGATCTGCATCCAATTTATCAATTAAAGGTTTTTCATCAGCTTTTTGCTTTTTGTCTTTAATTGCTCTAGAGAATAATTTTTTATCCACGATAACACCTTTTACAGAAGGAGAAACACGCAATGAAGCATCTTTCACATCACCAGCTTTATCTCCAAAAATAGCACGTAATAATTTTTCTTCTGGAGATGGATCCGTTTCACCTTTAGGAGTAATTTTTCCAATTAAAATGTCACCTTCTTTAACCTCAGCACCAACACGAATAACACCTTTTTCATCTAAATCTTTCGTTGCTTCTTCACTTACGTTAGGAATATCTGGAGTTAACTCTTCCATTCCACGCTTTGTATCACGAACTTCTAATGAATATTCATCAATATGAATAGATGTAAAAATATCATCACGAATGATACGTTCCGAAATAACGATGGCATCCTCAAAGTTATAACCTTTCCATGGCATGAATGCTACTTTTAAGTTACGACCTAAAGCTAATTCACCTTTATCAGTTGCATAGCCATCACATAATACTTGTCCTTTAGTTACTTTATCACCTTTCTTAACGATAGGTTTTAAGTTCATACAAGTACTTTGATTTGTTTTTTGGAATTTAGTTAATTTATATGTTTTAACGTCTCCTTCAAAACTTACTAATTGTTCGTCTTTAGTTCTGTTATAACGTATTACTATTTCACGAGCATCCACATATTCAACAATTCCTTCTCCTTCAGCATTTATTAATACACGGCTATCTTCCGCTACACGAGCTTCGATGCCAGTACCAACAATTGGTGCTTCTGGACGTAATAAAGGAACAGCTTGACGTTGCATATTCGAACCCATTAAGGCACGGTTAGCATCATCATGCTCCAAGAATGGAATTAAAGAAGCTGCAATAGAAGCAATTTGATTTGGAGCTACGTCCATTAAATTTACTTTTGCAGGCTCAATTACAGGAAAATCTCCTTCATAACGAGCAGTTACTTTGTCATTCACAAAGTTTCCTTTTTCATCTAATTCAGCACTTGTTTGTGCAATGTTTTGTTGATCTTCTTCTTCAGCTGTTAAATAAGTAATTGGCTTATTGACATCTACTTTACCGTTAGTTACAGAACGGAAAGGTGTTTCAATGAATCCTAATTTATTCACTTTTGCAAATACACACAATGAAGAAATTAATCCAATATTTGGTCCTTCTGGAGTTTCAATAGTACATAAACGACCATAATGAGTATAGTGAACGTCACGTACCTCAAATCCAGCACGCTCACGAGATAAACCTCCTGGCCCTAGTGCTGATAAACGACGCTTGTGCGTAATTTCCGATAAAGGATTGGTTTGATCCATGAACTGAGATAATTGATTCGTTCCGAAGAATGAATTAATTACTGAAGATAATGTTTTTGCATTAATCAAATCGGTTGGAGTAAAGACTTCGTTATCACGAACGTTCATACGCTCACGGATTGTACGAGCCATACGAGCTAACCCAACACCAAATTGAGAAAATAATTGTTCACCTACGGTACGAACACGACGATTAGATAAGTGATCAATATCATCCACATCAGTTTTAGAATTAATTAACTCAATTAAATATTTCATAATTAAGATAATATCTTCTTTAGTCAATACACGAATATTCATAGGAATATCGATGTTCAACTTTTTATTGATACGGAAACGACCTACTTCTCCTAAATCATAACGCTTGTCAGAGAAAAATAATTTATCAATTACACCACGAGCTGTTTCTTCATCAGGTGGTTCTGCATTACGAAGTAAACGATAGATATACTCGATTGCTTCTTTTTCAGAATTTGTAGAATCTTTTTGTAACGTATTATAGATAATAGCAAAATCAGCCGTATTAACGTCTTCTTTATGTAAGATAATAGATTTAACACCTGCATCTGCAATTAAATCGATATGAATATCATCTAAAATTGTTTCACGATCTACGATAACTTCGTTACGTTCGATAGAAACAACTTCTCCAGTATCCTCATCAACGAAATCTTCAATCCATGTTTTTAAAACACGGGCAGCTAATCTACGCCCTACTTCACGTTTTAATCCTGCTTTTGAAACTTTCACTTCGTCAGCAAGACCAAAAATTTCTAAAATTTGTTTATCACTTTCAAAGCCAATTGCACGTAGTAACGTGGTTACTGGTAATTTTTTCTTACGATCTATGTATGCATACATGACATTGTTGATGTCTGTAGCAAATTCAATCCAAGAACCTTTAAAAGGGATAACACGAGCACTGTATAATTTAGTACCATTGGCGTGACGGCTTTGACCGAAAAACACACCTGGTGAACGATGCAATTGAGAAACAATAACGCGCTCAGCTCCGTTGATCACGAAAGAACCTTTCGGAGTCATGTAAGGTATTGTTCCTAAATAAACATCCTGCACAATGGTTTCAAAATCTTCATGTTCAGGATCAGTACAGTAAAGCTTTAATTTAGCTTTTAAAGGCACTGAATAGGTTAAACCACGACTGATACACTCTTCAAGAGCATAACGAGGTGGATCTACGAAATAATCCAAAAATTCTAATACGAAATTATTTCTCGCATCAGAGATTGGAAAGTTTTCGGCAAACACTCGAAATAAACCTTCGTTTTTACGATTGTCTGGTGTTGTTTCTAATTGAAAGAAATCTTGAAAAGATTTAACTTGGATATCCAAAAAATCTGGATATTCAATTGGAAATTTGTTCGAAGAGAAATTTATTCTCTGTGATTTTTTTATTTGTGTAGCCAATGTAATTAAGTTAATAAGTTAGTATTCTTAAAAGATTCACGACAAATTACTAAAAATAGAAAAAAGGGTTAAGGTGTTTTGCCTAGCAAATACACCTCAACGCCTTTAATTTGTAAGTAAATTATTTTACTTCTACTTTTGCACCAGCTTCTTCTAAAGTCTTTTTAATAGACTCAGCTTCTTCTTTAGAGATACCTTCTTTAACTGGTTTTGGAGCACCGTCAACTAAATCTTTAGCTTCTTTTAATCCTAAACCTGTTAAGTCTTTTACAACTTTTACAACTCCTAATTTAGCTGCACCAGCCTCAACTAAAATAACATCAAAAGATGTTTTTGCTGCTGCTGCGTCGCCGCCGC
The DNA here is from genome assembly GCA_044340865.1 of Bacteroidia bacterium. Lineage (GTDB taxonomy): Bacteria > Bacteroidota > Bacteroidia > B-17B0 > Aurantibacillaceae > UBA4416. Next base: position 9,931 of record JBIISW010000044.1, read on the forward strand.
CACCTGCAGATACAACTACTGCTGCTGCTGCTGGTTCAATTCCGTATTCGTCTTTTAATACTGTTGCTAATTCTTGAACTTCTTTAACTGTCAAGTTTACTAATGTTTCAGCGATTGCTTTTACGTCTGCCATTTTTTTATTAGTTTAATTTGTTTATTTTATTAATTTAAATTGTTGTGCTTACTTATGTAAGACTTGTTTATTCTTTTTTTTCAGTGTCAATTAAGCTGCTGCTTCTTCGCTATTTTTGGTTTTATTTTCTAAACCACCTATTACGCGTTGAATTGGAGATTGTAATAATCCAATGATGTCTCCGATTAACTCGTTTTTAGATTTTAACGCTGCTAAAGAATCTAATTTATCGTCGCCAATAAATATCATATCTTCAACATAAGCTGCTTTTAATTGAGGTTTATCAGTTCCTTTGCGAAACTCTTTAATTAACTTAGCTGGAACATTTGATGTTTCTGCAAGTATTAAAGCTGTTTGGCCTTTTAGTGCTGGAATAAGTTGCGCAAGATTGCTATCGTTAGCACGCTCTAAAGCTTTCGCTAATAAAGTGTTTTTAACAACAGACATACTTACGTTTTTCTCATAACAAGAACGGCGTAATTGATTTACCTTTTCTACTGACAAAGAAGAACAATCTGCTAAATAGATTTTAGTATTAGCATTTAAAATGCTAAGTAAACGATCTATTTCCTGTGTTTTTTCTTGTTTGTTCATAGTAATGAATTTTGTTTATTAATTAAATGTTTTTGGATCGATTAAAATACCCGAACTCATTGTACTGCTCATGTAAACCGACTTAACGTAAGTTCCTCTTGCAGACGATGGTTTTAATTTCATAATAGCTTGTAATACTTCCATTGCATTTTCAGTTAATTTTTGAGCGTCAAATGATGCTCTTCCAATTCCTGTGTGTACAATTCCAGCTTTGTCTACTTTAAAATCAATTTTTCCACCCTTTGAATCAGTTACCGCTTTACCAATATCCATGGTAACTGTTCCTGTTTTAGGGTTAGGCATTAAACCACGAGGTCCTAATACACGACCTAATGCACCAACTTTCCCCATTACTGAAGGCATAGTGATAATTACGTCGACATCTGTCCACCCGTTTTTAATTTTTTCGATGTATTCGTCTAATCCAACATAATCCGCGCCTGCAGCTCTAGCTTCTGCTTCCTTATCAGGAGTAACAATAGCTAAAACACGCAATACTTTACCTGTACCATGAGGTAAGGTAACAGTTCCACGAACCATTTGATTAGCTTTACGAGGATCAACTCCTAAACGGATCGCAAGATCCACGGATGCATCAAATTTAGTAGTTGTAATTTCTTTCACAACTTTTGAAGCTTCAGCAACAGTGTGTGCTTTGTTCACATCGAACTTAGCGTCTGCTACTTTTCTTTTTTTAGTTAACGTTGCCATTTTTAAAAGCTTGTTTTTTGATTAATAATTAATTGAATTAGTTTTTTACAGGCGCTTCTCCTGTTGTTGTGATTCCCATGCTACGTGCAGTTCCCGCAACCATTGACATCGCAGCTTCAATTGTAAAACAGTTCATGTCTACAATTTTGTCTGTTGCTATGGTACGAATTTGATCCCATGAAATAGAACCAACTTTTTTACGGTTACTTTCGCCAGAACCTTGTTTAACCTTAGTTACCTCTAAAATTTGAACTGCTACAGGTGTACGTTTGATAATAAAATCAAAAGTTTTGTCAGCATATACATTAATTAAAACTGGCAATACTTTACCAGCTTGTTCTTGAGTTCTAGCATTAAATTGCTTACAGAACTCCATAATGTTTACACCTTTTGCACCTAATGCAGGACCAATTGGAGGCGACGGGTTAGCAGCTCCACCTTTAATTTGAAGCTTTACAATTGCTGATAACTCTTTTGCCATTTTTTTATTTTTATTTATTTGTTACATTGTTAGGTGTAAAATCGAGAAGTTAAAGTTTACTTTGAGTTGGAAGCAGCAAAGCGTCTCATTTTAACTAGATCTACACCATTCAATTTTTTTATTTAATTATTCTCTTTCTACTTCGCCAAAACTTAATTCAACTGGTGTTTTACGACCAAAAATTTTGACAGTAACTTTAATTTTTTTCTTTTCTTCGTTAATTTCTTCAATTGTTCCATTAAATCCATTAAACGGTCCATTGATAACTTTTACAGATTCTCCAACGATATAATTACTTGTTACAACGCTTTCAGATTCTGTTAATTCATCTACTTTTCCTAAAATGCGGTTTACTTCAGACAGCCTCATTGGAACAGCGTCTCCACGTTTTGACTCTCCTAAAAACCCGATAACTCCAGTTATATTTCTAATAACATGGGAAACTTCGCCAACTAAGGCTGCTTCAATTAAAACATATCCTGGATAAAAAGAACGTTCTTTTTGAAACTTTTTTCCATTTCTAATTTGAATAAACTTTTCGGTAGGAATTAAAACTTGAGCAACATAATCATTCATTTTTAAACGATTAATCTCAACTTCTATATATTGTTTTACCTTTTTCTCTTGACCACTAATAGCACGAACAACGTACCATTTTTTTTCAATAGAAGAAGTTTCTTTATTTAATATTTCAGCCATTTTGTATGTGTAATAATTTATAAACCATTAATCATTTGATAAGCTAATTCCATTAACTTACTAAATGCCATATCCATTCCCCAAACTAATAACCCTATGATTGTAGATGCAACCATAACTAAAATAGCACTACTTTGCAAATCTGCCCAAGTTGGCCATGTTACTTTATTAAATAATTCGTCTTTAGTTTCTTCGATATATGTTCCAAACTTGCTCATTCTATTCTTGATTTAAAATTAGTTAACCTCAATTTAGTTCCGGTTCAATTATGATTTAATTCAGTTTCTAAGTAGCACGGGTGGAGGGATTCGAACCCCCATCAGCGGTTTTGGAGACCGATATTCTACCCTTGAACTACACCCGTAAAACAGTATTCTTATTAAATAACAAAATGGCTAAGCCTTTCGGCAAGCCATTTTGTTAAAAAATGAGGAATATAATTACTCAGTAATTTCAGTTACTTGACCAGCACCAACTGTACGTCCACCTTCGCGCATTGCAAAACGTAAACCTTTAGCCATTGCTACTGCAGAGTGTAACTCAACATTAATTGTAACGTTATCACCAGGCATAACCATTTCGCGTCCTGCTTCTAAAGTAATCTCTCCAGTTACGTCAGTTGTACGTAAGTAGAATTGAGGACGGTATTTGTTATGAAATGGAGTGTGACGTCCACCTTCTTCTTTTTTCAAGATATACACCTCAGCTTTAAACTTTTTGTGAGCTTTGATAGAACCTGGTTTAACAATAACCATACCACGACGGATATCAGCTTTATCAATACCACGTAATAATAAACCTACGTTATCTCCAGCCTCACCGTAATCTAAAATTTTACGGAACATCTCAACACCTGTAACTGTTGATGTTAATTTTTCATCACCCATACCTAAGATCTCAACTGGATCGTTAGAGTTGATTACACCTGTTTCGATACGACCTGTAGCAACAGTTCCACGACCAGTGATTGTAAACACGTCTTCAACAGGCATTAAGAATGGTTTTTCTTTTTCACGAGGAGGTAATGGAATATAAGAATCAACAGCATCCATTAATTCCATAATTTTATCAACCCATTTTGGATCGTTATTTAAACCACCTAAAGCAGAACCTTGAATAATTGGAGTATTATCACCATCAAAATTATAGAATGACAATAATTCACGAATTTCCATTTCAACTAACTCTAATAACTCAGGATCTTCAACCATATCCACTTTATTCATGAATACAACAATTTTAGGAACACCTACCTGACGAGCTAATAAGATATGCTCACGAGTTTGAGGCATAGGACCATCCGTTGCAGCTACAACTAAAATAGCTCCATCCATTTGTGCAGCACCTGTAATCATGTTTTTTACATAATCCGCGTGACCTGGACAATCTACGTGAGCGTAGTGACGATTTGCAGTTTGATACTCAACGTGAGAAGTATTAATAGTAATACCACGCTCTTTTTCTTCAGGAGCATTATCAATAGAAGAGAAATCTCTAACTTCTGATAAACCCTTTGATGCTAATACAACTGTAATAGCAGCAGTTAATGTTGTTTTACCGTGATCTACGTGACCAATTGTACCAATGTTTACATGTGGTTTGGAACGGTCGAATTTTTCTTTAGCCATTGTTATTTTTTTTTATTGTTATTATTTATTATTAATTTACTCTATTTTAATTCTTTTGAGCTGTTGAGCGGGATTGAACCGCCGACCTCCTCCTTACCAAGGAGGTGCTCTACCACTGAGCTACAACAGCTTATTAAATCTGCTGTTTGCTTTATTTTAAAGAACTGCACTTTTGTATACACGAAAAGTCCCATAATTATAGGGACTTTGAAAAAACTTAAAAACCGCCTACGCTGGTCTCTCTGCTCTTTGCCCGTTTATACGGTTATTCTCCAACTTCACTTTCATCCTAATCTTTTGAGCGAAAGACGGGTCTCGAACCCGCAACCTCCAGCTTGGAAGGCTGGAGCTCTACCAATTGAGCTACTTTCGCTTAATCTTGCTTCAATGCGACATCCATTGCTTGCTTGTGGGGACAGGAGGATTCGAACCTCCGAAGCTCGCGCAACAGATTTACAGTCTGTCCCATTTGGCCACTCTGGTATATCCCCAAATTAAGAGCCGAAGAAGGGACTCGAACCCCCGACCTACTGATTACAAATCAGTGGCTCTACCAGCTGAGCTACTTCGGCTTAATTTTATACTTTAAAAGAACGTCCCCTTATTTTTGGGATTGCAAATTTAGAAAGAATTTTGATTGTTGCAAAAAAAAATATAACTTTTTTTGTATTTTCTCAAAAATAGTCTTTTTTAATCTATTTTATGCCTTTCTTTTCATTACATCTATGCTCATCAAATAGCTTATTAATAGGGTAATAGGCTTAAAATTAAACAAAATTAGACTTTTTATCTCTTTTATTTTATTACCTTAGCAGACTATATCCATTTTATGAAAGACTTCATCATTTTTTTAAAATCCAAACTATTTTTTAAGCATTTAGCAATTTCGGTGGCGTGCTTACTGGTTTTTATTTGGTGTTTAATAAAAGTTTTAGGTTTTTATACGCATCATGGAGAAACTGCTGAGGTACCTGATTTTAAAGGAACGTCAATATCTGAATTAGATCGTTTTATTGAAGGAAAAAACATACGCTTTCTAATTATTGATAGTATTTATAGCCCTAACGAAAAGTCTGGAATTGTTTTAAAACAAGACCCAGAGGCAAAAACTCTTGTAAAACACAATAGAATAATATATCTCTACGTTACTAGTACACAAGCACCTCAAATCTTGATGCCTAAATTAGTTGATAAGAGTGAAAGACAAGCTGTTTATTTGATTGAAAGTTACGGTTTAAAAATAGGCGCAATTAAAGAAATTGCTGGTGACTGCAAGGGTTGCGTGCTGCAGCAATTGATTAATGGAAAGCAAATCGAAACAGGGACACCAATAAAAAAAGGCAGCAAAATTGATATATACGTAGGAAAAACAGATCCTGATTATCAAATAACTAGTGAAGACACCACGCAAATTTCTAATGCCATAGAAGAAAATTAAATGCTCAGATTAAATCTATACCAAACTATTATTTGCCTCGCTATTGCTTGTTCTTCTTTGAAAGGAATTGCCCAAGAATTTTTGAAACCGCTTAGTAGTAATAATTGTTTGATTAATGCTCGTAAAAATTATGTTGCGGCACAAAAAGCACTTTCTACTACAACATTAGATACGATTCCTTTTTTTGATGATTTTTCTTATGCAACTAAAAGTAGTTACCCTTCTTATAATCATTGGGTTGATTCAAATGTGTATATTAACACGGGCTTTCCAATTGCACCAATTAGTATAGGCGTAGCAACATTTGATGGGTTAAATAAAAACGGAGCGCCTTACAATGTTTTTGCTCCATTAGCGAGTTCTGCACGTGCAGATACATTAACTACAAGGCCCATTAACTTACAAAAAAAAGGAGGTCTGGTTTACAGTCCTGCAGATAGCATATACTTAAGCTTTTATTATCAAGCCGAAGGAAGGGGTGATGCACCAGAAAGTTTAGATGAATTAGCCTTAGAACTGTACAAACCAAACCAAAAAATTTGGTCTAAAATTTGGAGTAAATCAGGTTACAATCCTAGCGCTACTGACACAACATTTAAAAGAGTCATGATTGCTATTACTGATACGGCTTATTATGATAGCTTATTTCAATTTAGATTTGTAAATAAGGCAACATTAAGCGGAAGCTTGGATCATTGGCATTTGGATTACGTTTATCTAAATAAAAATAGAACGAAAACTGACACCATTATTGAAGATATAACATTTGGATATGTTAGTACACCTTTTTTAAAAAATTATTCTTCCATGCCTTATCGGCAATTTATTGCGAGCGAAATGGCCACTAATATTAATACTTACATGCGAAATAATTCACTTATCGCTAAAACAAAAACTTATAAATTTGATATATTTCCGAAAACAGGCGGGCCAAGTTTATTCAATTACACCGGTGGAACAAATCCTATACTTCCATTCCAACCAAATGGATGGCACATTAACCCTTCCGATTTTAACCCCACATTTAG
>JBIISW010000135.1:0-6487 GCA_044340865.1 Bacteroidia bacterium
CACTCATTCAAATTCAAAAACTAACTAACTATTATGCTTATGATGATGGTACTGCAGAACAAGGGTATTACCTCAATACTTATGGCGCAAAAACAGCAGTTAGATTTACACTAAATACGAGTGACACATTAAAAGCACTAAAAATTTATTTTGATCCAATAATAGATCAAACTGCCATTACCAATTCAACTTTTAGGCTCATGGTGTGGGCTGATGGCGGTGGTGTTCCAAGTAGTACAAGCGTTGTTTATAGAGATAGTGTAAGTTATCCACAATATTTACAAGGCAATCATAACCTATTTGTAAACTATAATTTAACCTCTTGTCTGGTTCTTAATCCTGGGACTTATTATTTTGGTATTCAACAAACAACAAACAAAGCATTAAACATTGGATTTGATAAAAACACAAATCACATGAACGCCCTTTACTATGATATTGGATCTGGGTGGACTCAATCTACTATCCCTGGTTCTATTATGATAAATCCAGTGTTAGGATGTTACGACCCATTTGTTGGAATAAAAGAACAAACTAAACAAGATGCATTTAATCTATACCCTAATCCTGCCCAAAACAACCTGACCATTCAAACGGATGCTGTACACTTTGAAAAAGCAAATTTAGATATACAAAACCCCTTTGGGCAATCTGTTTTAAATACTTCTTTTATCAACAATGAAGTTTTAGATATTAGCGGATTACCAAACGGGATTTATCTTGTCGTTATTTCGCAAAGCAAGCAAACCGTTAGTACAAAAAAATTAATTATTTCAAGATAACATGACAGACGATTTAGATGAAGTTGAAAACGGTGAAGAAGAAAAAGAACTTTACGAGCACAGTAAACTAACTGTAGAGAAAGGGCAAGTCATCATGCGCCTTGATAAGTATTTAATGATACGTGTGCCCAATGCAACCCGTACAAAATTGCAACATGCTATTGACGAGAGTTGTATTTTAGTAAATGGAAAATCTATAAAATCAAATTATAGAATAAAGCCATATGATGAAATTTCAATATTAATGACAACACCACCGCGAGATGTAGAAGTGTTTGCAGAAGATATTCCAATTAATGTTGTTTATGAAGATGATTACGTTTGTGTGGTGAATAAAGAACCTGGCATGGTTGTACATCCAGCGTATGGCCATTATTCGGGCACATTGGTAAATGCCCTTGCATTTCGTTTTAAAAATTTACCAACTTCAAAAACGCAATTAACTGCCGATTTATCGATTGATAGACCCGGTTTGGTTCATCGGATTGATAAAAACACATCAGGAATTATTATCGTTGCTAAAACCGAATTAGCGATGACCCGCTTGGCGAAAGATTTTTTTGATAGAAATTTAGATCGTAAATACATTGCCATTGTCTGGGGTGATGTTAAACAAGATGAAGGAACTATTATCTGCAATGTAGCGCGTGATTTAAAAAATAGAAAAGTCATGGCTTGCTTTCCTGATAGTGATCATGGTAAACATGCTATTACACATTATAAAGTGCTTGAACGTTTTGGATATGTAACCGTAGTGCAATGTAAGTTAGAAACTGGGCGAACACATCAAATTCGCGTGCACATGAAACATATTGGACACCCCTTATTTAATGATAATGAATATGGAGGCGATCGCGTGTTAAAAGGATTACCAAGTAATAAATACAAACAATTTATTGAGAACTGTTTTCAGATTTTACCAAGACAAGCACTTCATGCAAAAACATTAGGCATTACTCATCCGATAACAAAAGAACCCATATTTTTTGAAAGTGATTTACCAGACGATATGCAGCAAGTCATTGATAAATGGAGAAAATACTCATACGTAATCGAAGATTAAATTACAAGTGCGCAAATCGTTAGTTGATTATTTACCAATTATCTATTTAAACCAACCACTTATTAAAAATTGATTTTAAACTCAATCTATAACTTGTAATTTTAATACAGTTCTTTATAGTTTTGTTTAGTTAAAAAAGGCTGTTGCATGTTCTGCAGGGATTTGTGCAACAGCTTTTTTTTATAAAATTTTAAACTAAGTTTTGTGCTAGTAAATATTCTGCTATCTGCACGGCATTGGTAGCCGCTCCTTTACGTAAGTTGTCTGAAACAATCCACATATTTAATGTTTTATCTTGCGACTCATCTCTTCGAATTCTTCCAACAAATACAGCATCTTTATTATGCGCATGCATTGGCATTGGATAAATAGAATTTATAACATCGTCTTCCAAAATAATCCCATCGGTCGTTTTCATTAAATTAAAAACATCTTTCAAATCAAATTCATTTTCAAATTCAACGTTTACACTTTCACTATGACCTCCTATTACTGGTATACGAACTGTAGTAGCTGTTAACCTGATGGAATTATCCCCCATTATTTTTTTGGTTTCATTTACCATTTTCATTTCCTCTTTGGTATATCCATTATCCGTAAACACATCAATCTGAGGAATAACATTTAAATCAATTTTATATTTATATGCCATCTCTCCATCAATACCGGCTCTTTCATTCATTAATTGTTCAACCGCCTTTACACCGGTTCCAGTAACAGATTGATACGTTGAAACAACAACTCGTTTGATCTTATATTTTTTATGCAATGGATTTAAAGCGACAACCAACTGAATGGTAGAGCAATTTGGATTTGCAATAATTTTATCAAATTTTGATAAGGTATGGGCATTGATTTCGGGAACAACTAATTTTTTTGTGACGTCCATGCGCCAAGCAGACGAATTATCAATAACTGTAATGCCTGCTTCTGCGAACTTAGGTGCCCAATCTAATGATGTATTTCCTCCTGCAGAAAATAACGCAATTTGCGGTTTCAAAGCAATAGCGTCATTCATAGAAATTACCTTATATACATTATTTTTATAGGTAATTTCTTTTCCAATCGATTTTTCAGAAGCGACTAAAACTAACTCTGAAATAGGAAAATTTCTTTCAGCTAAAACTTCTAACATTTTTGCACCTACCAATCCTGTTGCTCCTACTACTGCTATCTTCATCTTAAATATGTTAAATTTCAATTGCAAAAATGTTAAATAAATACCATTGAAAAAATTAAATCTTACATTGTTTATTCACAAATTTATTTCAATATGGTAAAATACATTTGCATCATTTATTTTATTTTATTTTCTCATTTTTCGTTTGCGCAAGTTTCGGAAACATTCGCAGATGGCGACTTTACAAGTGCTCCAACATGGACTGTCAATAGTACGTCTGATTTTTCGATAAGCGTTGGACAACTTAAATCGAATAATTCAACAACTCCAGGTAACTTTTATATCAGCACAAGTAACACGCTAGCCGTTAATTGCCAATGGGAATTTTGGTGTAATTTACAATTTGCTACTTCTAGTACAAACTATGTAGACATCTATTTAACAAGCGACATAGATAACTTACAATCTGCAAATGTAAATGGATACTTCATTCGATTAGGAGGAACACTTGACGAAATTTGTTTATACAAACGCTCTGGTTTAATTAGCACTGCTGTAAAGTTAATTGATGGTATAGATGGAAGTATCTCAAGTAGTACAAGTAATCTACTGAAAATAAAAATTACAAGAAGTGTGTCTCATCTATTCACATTGGAAAGAGATATGACTGGAACTGGGTTAAGCTATGTATCAGAAGGTTCAGTAACAGACGCAACATTTACAAGCTCTAATTCATTTGGTTTTTTAATACAGCAATCAACAGCATCCTTTGTAGGAAAACATTTTTTTGATGACATCATCGTAGGTCCCATAGTGGTTGATGTTACGCCTCCAGTTTTAACATTTGCAACACCAACTTCATCTACCAGTTTAGATGTTTTATTTAACGAACATGTTGATATAACAAGTGCTCAAACTATCTCAAATTATACGATTAATTCAGGTATTGGATTGCCTCTTTCGGCAACTCGAGACGTGAGTAATTTCAAATTAGTTCACCTTGCATTAAGTTCCTCCTTTATATCGGGAAGCACGTATACGTTAGTTGCATCTAATGTAAAAGATATAGCTGGAAATCCATTAACAACGTCCAGCTTTAATTTTAATTACATCGTGTTGGGTTCCCCCATTTTTAAAGATATTGTGATCAATGAATTATTTGTGGACCCATCGCCAATCGTCAACTTAACAAGCTGTGAATTTATTGAATTATTTAACAGAAGCTCATTCCCATTTCAACTAGCGAATCTGAAACTCACTGATAATAGTTCGATAAGCACTTTAGGCAATTATACATTAATGCCGAATGCATACGTTGTCATTTGTCCGATTGGAGATACTGCCGAATTTACAAGTTTAGGATATCTAAATAAATTAGGTGTTAGTTCATTTCCATCCCTTACAAATTCGGGTAAAAACATTTATTTAAAAACAATCACTGGATTGTATATTGATAGTGTTAATTACCGTGACTCATGGTATAAAAATGACTTAAAAAAAGAGGGTGGTTACTCTCTTGAGCAGATTAATCCAACCCTCACGTATTCATGCGCTCAACAAAGTAATTGGATAGCCTCACTTGATTCAGATGGAGGTACGCCAGGATTCATCAATTCAGTCTATTCGATTGCGCCAGATGTTTTAGGTCCAAAAATAATAAGTATAACGGTTACGGACTCTGCACATATCACCTTGTGTTTTGATGATTTAATTTCAGTAACTCAACTAACAAACACCTCGAACTATACCATAAGTGGTGCCATTGGCACACCAACATTAGTAAGCGTTTTAAGTGGAGGTTATTGTGTTACATTATCATTATTTTCTCCATTGCTTCTTGCCAACAATTATACCATCACTGTTTTTGGTTTAACAGACTGTCTCTCTAATCCTCTATTCCCAAATACAACGGTTGCATCTTATTACATAGCCAAACCATTTGACATTGTAATAAATGAATTAATGATTGATCCAGAACCTGCAATCAATTTACCAACAGAAGAATACATTGAACTAAAAAACAGAACCCCATTTAAACTTAATTTAAAAAATTGGAGTATCGCTACACCAACGTCTATCAAAAAAATACCAGCAGTTACCATTCAGCCAGATAGCTTTATTGTATTAACTGGCATTGGAAAGGCTGCTATATTTAATAGTTTTGGAATCAATGTCACCGAGGTTTCAAGCTTGCCAACTTTGGTGAATGATGGTTCAACTATCATACTAAGAGATAGTAATCAATTACAAATTCATGCTATTTCGTATGATAAAAATTTTTATCACGACTATTCAAAAATAGATGGCGGATGGAGCATTGAACAATTAGATGAAGCTAATCCATGTGGCGAAAAAAATAATTGGCTTGCCAGTAAACATCCAAATGGTGGAACTCCTGGTAAAAAAAATTCAGTAGCTACAAACAATGAAGATTCTCAACTACCCATTTTAAAACGAATTTCTGTGATAGGTTCTGACACACTCCTGTTAATTTTCAATGAATCGTTAGATAGTTTAACACTCCTAAATTCATCAACCTATCTATTTGATAACGGATTAGCGAGTCCAACAGCAGTATGGCCAATTGGTTCAGATTTTAAAAAAATAAAATTGAAAATGGCATCACCTATTTTACCAAACACTATCTATCATTGTACAATTGCTGGAAACTTGAAAGATTGCGCGGGAAATTTAATAACATCAGGCAACTCGCTTCCTTTTGGTTTGGCAATGCCTGCGATAGCAAATGATGTAGTCATCAATGAACTATTATATGACCCATCTACAACCTGTGTCGATTTTGTAGAACTATACAATCGAAGTAATCATATCATTGATTTAAAAGATTTAAGAATCGGATCCATGGATACAATTACACAAAATTTAATTAATACTGAAAACATAACCGATGATGGTTATTTATTATTTCCTCAATCGTATGTTGTGCTGAGTGAAAATGAATTTGCTATTAAACAACATTATCAAACCATACAACCGCAGGCGTTTTACGATGTAATAGATTTACCGAGTATGAATACAGATGCAGATGTAGTTACGTTAAGTGATAAAAACGGTCTAATTATTGATAATGTTATTTATTCTAATCAAATGCATTTTCCATTATTAGTAAATACCAAAGGAGTTTCTTTAGAGCGCATAGATTTTAATAGAGCAAGTAACGATAAAACAAACTGGAATAGTGCTTCAGAAAATGTAGGCTTCGCCACTCCAGCTTATCAAAATTCTCAATATTTACAATCTGATGGCGGAAGTGGTTTTAGTTTGATGAATCCGTTATTTTCTCCTGACAATGATGGTTACAATGATGTGTTAACTATTCGTTATACATTAAATGAAAACGGAAAAATTGGCAACATCTATATTTTTGACAATAATGGCAGGCCCATTAAACATCTGATGCGAAATCAACCATTAACACACGAAGGCGCGATCAGCTGGAACGGAATGAATGATGACAACGAAAAAGCTGCCATTGGTAACTATCTTATTTATATTGAAATA
>JBIISW010000127.1:0-7023 GCA_044340865.1 Bacteroidia bacterium
ATTCAAAATTATATCGTTCAGAAGATGTTTTAGATTCTGATTATGGAATAACGATGTATAACCACTTAATTTTTTCTATTGGCGGCGATTCGGTAAGATATACGAAAGACCATTTTAAAGTAAATGGATGGAAAGAAGATTTGTATGAAAACGGATCTGTGTTGCATAAAGGATTTTATGTAGATGGTAAAATTAAAATTTTCAAAAACTATTATTTGAATGGTTCTATAGAAAGAAACTTCATTGAATTAGATTTAAATAAAAGTAAACTAGAACTATTTTACGAAGATGGAAAACAAAAATCAGTGATTTTATATTACCAGGGTAATTCGCAAAATCAGTTTGATTATTTCAGAAACGGCAATCCAGAATACATCGAAGAAAACGATAAACATCTTGAATTTTTATATAAAAGAAATTCATACTTCGAAAATGGCATACCTGAATCGTTATTTGAATTGATTGACAAAAAACAGAAACGCTATTCAAAAAAAGAATTTTTTACAAATGGTAAATTAAAAGAAGAAGGCTTTCTGATTTTCAGGAAAGACATGAATGATTATCAAAAAGATGGGATTTGGAATTACTTTGATCAATCTGGTAAATTAACTAACACAGAAACTTATTACAAAGGCGAACTATTATAAATAAAGTTGTTTTAATAAAAAAACATCCTACTATTTTAGGATGTTTTTTATTTAAATTATACAACTCTTAACTTCAGCGGAGAAGGTGGGATTCGAACCCACGATACAGTTTCCCGTATACAAACTTTCCAGGCTTGCTCGTTCGACCACTCTGACACCTCTCCGTTTTTTTTGAGCAGCAAATGTATTAAATAATTGGATAGCTTTTTGATTTTAATTTGAATAAATGAATCTAAATAATATTCACTTCTCTTTCCAAATCAATTCCATATTTCTGTTTAACCGTTTCTAATACATGGGTTGATAAATCAAACATTTGATTCCCTGTTGCTGTTCCGTAATTTACGAGCACAAGTGATTGTAATTGATGAACCCCTGCATCACCTACTCTATAGCCTTTTAAACCTGCTTGTTCAATTAACCAACCTGCTGCTAATTTATAGTTTTTATTTTCTAATGCATACGCAACTAAGTTTGGGAATTCATTTTTTAATCGCAAGTAAGTTGCTTCATCAACTTCCGGATTTTTAAAAAAGCTACCCGCGTTCCCAATTTCTTTTGGATTTGGTAACTTACTACTTCTAATCGTTATAATAGCTTGAGCGATTGATTTAATAGATAACTCACTCACTTGCATGTTATCCAATTCTTGTTTAATAGCACCGTATTCGATTTGAAATGTTGGAACTTTTGTCAAGCGAAATGTAACAGACGTAATGATAAACTGATTCTTTAATTCTCTTTTAAACACACTTTCTCTGTAACCAAATTTACAATCCGATTTAGAAAATTTCATAAGTTGTCCCGTTACTAATTCAATGGCTTCTAATTCAAAAAAAATGTCTTTTATTTCTACACCATAAGCCCCAATGTTTTGCATAGGACTTGCACCTGTGCAACCTGGAATTAAAGCTAAATTCTCAATGCCCCCATAATTTCTATCAATACACCACATCACGAATTCGTGCCACACAACGCCTGCAGCACAATTTACCCAAACAAAATCCGTATCTTCTTTGATTGTTTCAATGCCTTTCAATTCATTTTTAATCACTAACGCATCCACGTTTTTGGTAAACAACAAATTACTTCCTCCACCTAAAATGAAATGATTGTTTTTTTTAAATGAATCGCTCTCAATCAATTCAGTAATTTGATTTACTGTACTGACCTTAGCAAATAATTTTGCTGTTGATTCAATACCAAATGTATTAAAGGATTTTAATGAGAAATTTGAAATGATTTCCATACTATAAAAATAAAAAAAAGCCTTATGAAAAGGCTTTTAGTTTGATTTACTTTTTAATAATGACTTGTTGGTAATACGAATTAACAAAATTCATCATATACCATTTTCAAATGCTCTGAAATCATAGCTGCTGTGCGTCCTTCAATATTATGACGCTCAACAAAATGAACTAATTCACCATTTTTAAATAAGGCAATGCATGGTGAAGATGGTGGATATGGCGCAAAATGTTGTCTTGCTTGATTCACAGCGTCTGTGTCGAACCCTGCAAAAACAGTTGTTAGTTTACTTGGTTTTTTTGCATGAACAAGGCTCATCTTTACGCCTGGACGACAAGCTCCTGCTGCGCAACCGCAAACAGAATTTAAAACCATTAATACAGTTCCTTCATTTTTTAAAACTTCATCAACTTGAGCTGGTGTTGTTATATCTTCAAAACCTGCGCTGACAAGTTCTGCTTTCATTGGTAATACGAGTGCTTCTGGATACATATGTTTTTTATTTAAATTAATTTTCTGTAAAGGTATGTACTTTTTTAATAGAATGTCGTTTTTTTAAAATTTAGCTTGTAATCCAATTCCAAAATTAACACCGCCACCTTTTAAATCTAAAATATCATTGACTTGACTCTTAGAATTGGTAAAATCCATATTGGTATAATTATAGTTCATATACGATAAATTCACAAACATACCAACGTGATTTCCAAAATAGAAACGCGGCTGAATATGAAAATCGAGCACGGAGCCTCCTCCATTTGCACTGGAAATATTAGCATCTCGAGCCTCCCAATTGATTTGAGAATAACCAAGATTAAAACCAGCCAACATATCAAAATGTGTGGTTCGAGCAAAGTGAACGTTTAAAAAAATAGTTCCGTCAAATGATTTTACAGATGGTTTATTTCCTATGATAGAATCTTTTTTGGTGAAATAATCAACCCATTGAACTTTTGCACCAAAGCCCAACCAATTTCTGATTCCACGCTCGTATTGCAAACTCAACGATTTATTGGCTGCCTTACTTGTGCTAGACAAACTAGAGGAGTTTATTTTTGAAACGTAATCATAAACACCTAAATCAGCTCCGGCAGAAATGACATTTGTACCGCGCTCAAAACTTTTTTGTGCACTCACTTGAATTACATTCAAGGCAAATACTATGGCAATTATTTTTTTCATGGTTTAAATCTACTCTATTTTTGTGTAATTAAAAATTCAGTTCTTCTATTTTTTATTCGACCTGCTTCAGTCGTATTATCTCCAATTGGTTTACTCGAACCGTATCCTTTTGCTAGAATACGTTTTCCATTGATTCCTTTTTCTTCCAAATAGGCTTTAACCGTGTATGCTCTATTAGCAGATAAAGCCTGATTTCCTGCAACGGATCCAACATTATCAGTATGTCCTTGTATCTCGATATGAATACTAGGATTGTCATTTAAAAATTCGAGAAATGATTCTAAAACAACATATGATTCATTCGTTAGTTCTGCTGAATTTGTATTATAAGATAAATTATTGAGTACAAATGAACTGCCTGTTTTAACTTCATCCACTTCCATCCTAATGGGTTTTGGTGTAATTATATCAGATACACTTACGATCTTAGAACTAAAAGCATAATCATTTTTTTTGATGGTGATTAATAAATCATCTTTTGATTTTACTTTGACAGCTGCCATGAATTTACCTGATGAAGAATCTAACAAGGCCATTGTTTTTTCTTTTGTAACTGTATTCGTTATCTCTACTCTTCCACCTTCAACCACATTTCCTACTTTATCTTTAATCTCACCACCAAAAAAAGCAATTTCTTGAGGGCGAGCAGCTTCGTATAAATCAAAAGAAAACAAATCGTAACGACCAACACCTTTGCCACGCAGTTTCATATCATCAAACGAAAAAAAGTAACCTGTTTTACTATCTCTGCTCACAAAAAAACCTGTATCATCCGCTTCAGTATTGATGGGTGTACCAATGTTTTCGGCCTCCATCCATTCTTTCTTATCATTTTTTCGAATAAAAAAAATATCAAAACCTCCAAATCCAAAATGGCCATCACTACTGAAATACAAGGTTTCACTATCCGAATGGATGAAAGGTGTTTTTTCATCTCCACTCGTATTAATTCTCGGTCCTGCATTTTTAGGAATCCCCCACTCGCCGGTTTTTACATCTCGTTGCGTTGTATAAATATCAATGCCACCATATCCTCCCGGACGATCACTCACAAAATAAATGGTATTACCATCAGCACTCACCGTTGGTTGCGAATCCCAATAAATAGGATGATTGACATTAGCGCTTAATTTTTTTATTTCTCGCCATTCATCATTGATGTTTTCGCAAACATAGATATCACAATTTTGTTGAGCTCCACCCTCATTGCGCGTCATCGAAAAATATAATTTTTTATTGTCAATGGAAATAGACGGACTCCCTTGACTATCATCTGTTTCGTTAAACGGAAATGGCATTAACTCTCCTGCATTAAAAGTTCCTTGTTTATCACGTTGAGCAATCATAAAAACCTCTTTCTCTTTATCTGAAGCATAAACAACTGTTTTACTCTCAACTGGAACTTTTCGTGTAAAAAAACAATACACATCATCGGGCGATATGTAAGCTAAATATTCATCACGCTTCGTTGATACGCCTAATACTACTTTAGGATCAAATGGAACAATTTTCTTTTTTAATTCTTTTTCTTTCTTCGCAAATCGAACCATTTCTTTAGCCTGATAGAGTTCCGCCTCATAATCTTTAGCAAACTTTTTATCGTCTTCATCTCTAAATGAAATAAACTTTTCAAGGTACTTAATGGCAGAATCATTTTTTAAATCTTCGTAGTAATTAAAACCAATGAAATAATAAGGCTCTGAATGTAGCTGTGGGCAAAGACTTAATGCTCTCTGAAAATAAGGCGTTGCAGCACTAAAAGGCTTGTTGTTTAATTTACAAGTCACAACAATTTCGTTTCCCATGGCTAAATTAGCCTCTGCAAAATCAGGTTCACTTTCCAAACAAGCCCTCAAGAAATCCAATCGTTCAGGTTTCTTATATTTTTTTTTATTAGTGGCTTTTTCAAATAACTTAATCGCTTTTTTATTGTCGATTTCTTGACAATACGTTATTTTAGTTTCTTCCTCTTCTTGGGCCAATGAAGGCATTGCCATGCATAAAAAAGAAATGATATAAATAAAAAAATGAATCCGCATATCAGGTAACTATTAATTAAAAGAATACATTAAATATAAGGCCACTTTTGTTCAAAATAATAATAAACCGAACTAATTATTTACGCATACTTGTTAATAGGAAACCATCTTTGAAAAACGGAGTCTGTTTTATAAACGCTTTAATTCGATTAATTTTTAGTACCTTTGCAAAATTATGCCAAATATAGTAGCCATTGTAGGTCGACCAAATGTAGGAAAATCGACTTTATTTAATAGATTAACAGAAACACGCGAAGCCATTGTTGATGAAATAGCAGGTGTAACGCGTGATAGACATTATGGTAAAGCCATGTGGAATGGCATTGAATTTTCGGTAGTTGATACAGGTGGATACATTCAAGGGAGTGATGATGAATTTGAAGGAGAAATTCGTAAGCAAGTACAAATTGCTATAGATGAATGTACATCTATGTTATTTTTAGTAGATGTATCTGAAGGCATTACCGAATTTGATAAAGAAGTAGCAAAGGTTGTTCGAAAAAGTAAAAAACCAGTGATGGTGGTTGTAAACAAAGTGGATAACGCAGATAGAAATGCGTATGCAGCTGAGTTTTATGCCTTAGGGTTAGGAGAACCTCATTGTATATCTTCTAATAGTGGTAGCGGAACAGGTGACATGCTTGATGCGTTGGTAAAATCGTTTCCTGAAGATACGGGTGCAATTCCGGGTGATCATTTACCTAAAATTGCAATTGTTGGCCGACCAAATGTGGGAAAATCATCTTTAACCAATGCTTTATTAGGAGAAGAAAGAAATATTGTAACAGCTATTGCAGGCACAACAAGAGATACTATCCATAGTCGTTATAACAAATTTGGTCACGATTTTTTATTAATCGATACGGCCGGCATGCGCAAAAAAGCAAAGGTTCACGAAGATTTAGAGTTTTATAGTGTGATGAGAACCATTCGCGCTATCGAAACCTCTGATGTGTGTGTATTAATGATTGATGCGCAACAAGGCATTGAATCGCAAGATTTAAATATCATTCATTTAGTTGGTACTAATCACAAAGGCCTTGTTATTGTAGTGAATAAATGGGATTTGGTAGAAAAAGAAACCATGACAACCAAGCATTTTGAAGAAGCTATTAAAGCGAAATTAGCGCCTTTTAAAGATGTTCCTATTATTTTTACTTCTGTAACTGAAAAGCAACGTATCATGAAAGTGATTGAGGTAGCGATGGAAGTGTATCAGAATAAAAAAACAAAAATACCTACTAGTAAATTGAATGAATTCTTTTTACCATTGATTGAAAAATACCCGCCACCAGCCATTAAAGGACGCGTGGTGAAAATAAAATACGTGACTCAAATTACAGATACAAGCGCTTTTATTTTCTTTTGTAATTCCCCCCAATATTTGGCGGACGCTTACAAACGTTTTTTAGAAAATAAATTCAGGGAACACTATAATTTTACTGGTGTTTCAGTATCATTTTATTTCAGAAAAAAGTAATTCTTTTCATTTTTCCTGCTAAATATTAATTGGCCTAAAAAAGTCGTCATTTACTTTTTTTAGAAAAAAGCTATTTTTTCGCTTTTAAAAAAATTTCCATTTTGCTTGTTATTTCCAAAAGTTTACTGATGTTAAAAAATACAAAAGTTTAACTCGCTGAAATTCATTATATTATAACTGCGCCTGATACAATAAACCCAAAATATTGTTTTTTGTAAATGAGTTTATTTATCAACAACTAATGAACAATTTTTCATTTTCCTTTGGAATTTCAATTTTTAGTTTTTAGCTTAGATTATACCTAATAATTTAATAACTATTTACTAACTAAAAACAATTGCAATTATGAAAAAAATGTACCTTAATTTAGTAAAACAATCAAAAATAGGACTGTTGTCTTTGACAGCTATTTTTACCCTATTGATAG
>JBIISW010000021.1:0-22788 GCA_044340865.1 Bacteroidia bacterium
TGCTCACATATTTTTCCTTTACATTTCCCATCCCATCCTAATACATCATTATGGCTTTTAAAAACTTGAGTGCCCCATCTGTCAAACACTGTTAATTTTATAGACGTTAATCCATAACCGACAGGTATAAATAAATCATTGTCTATATCTCCATTTGGCGAAAATGCATTCGGAATAAACAATCCGTATTCTTTTGTTACTTTTATACATACTTCATCGTAAGCCACACATTGTTGACTGCTTTCAGCTTTCAATAGATAACATGTGTTAACTTTTGGGGTAACTTCTACTACCGAACAAAAATTGCAACTCAATACAGTTCCTGCTGGATTTAAAAAACCAAAGTTGGTAACATTAGATGTACCATTTAACACATAAGCTTCATCAATATTAATCGTTGTATCATTTCCTGCATATACAATCGGTAAAGGATTCACAATTATTTTTACAGTGCCGGTTCCTGGACATAATCCATTCGTTGAAACGGTTACCGTGTATTCGGTCGTTACTGTTGGCTTTACTAGTGTGCTTGCTGCATTAGGGTTTGTTACACCTACTGTTGGCAACCAACTATACGTGGTACCTCCTGTTGCAAATACAACTTTTGATTCTCCTATACATAAACTATCTGTGTTTGATGTTGTGACAACACCTGGTGAAAGAACTGTAACCAAAACAGTTTGAGTAGAGGTACACGATAAACTGCCTGATACATTTTCTCCAAGAACTGAATACACGGAAGTACTTGCTGGTGTGATCGTTAATGAATTAGTAAATACACCTGCTGGAGTCCATGTATAATTTAAAGCGCCTGATCCTGTCAGATCTATTGATGTGCCTGCACAAACTGCTGAAGGATTTGCAACTGCAATGAGACTTGGCGTTGCTAAAACAAATAAAGATGATATTGTACTATTAACACAACCACTAATTGAAGTTCCTGATATAGTATAGATCGTACTTGTTGATGGATTAGCTGACACAAAAGAACCTGTTGTTGTATTTAAATTAATGCCTGGCGACCATGTGTAAGTGTTGGCTCCGGTTGCCGATAACAAGGAAGATTGTCCACTACATATAGAAGCTGAGTTCACACTTAAAATCGGTAATGGGTTCACGATAACTGTTGAGATTGCAAGTTGAGTGCATCCTAGTGTACTTCCAACTACAGTGTAAGTTGTTGAAATAAGTGGAGAGATAATAAATGGATTACTCGTTGAACCCGTATTCCATAAATAACTATTTGCGCCACTGGCAGTAAGCGTGGTTGTTTGTCCAATGCAAATAGTAGAATTATTAACAGACATCACTGGTAATGGATTAGCGATTACTGTTACAACTGTTGTGGTTGAACATCCTAATGAAGTACCTGTTACGCTGTAAACTGTGCTTGCGGTTGGACTAACTAATATAGGATTTAATAATGAGCCCGTATTCCAGCTATATGAACTTGCTCCACTTGCAGTCAAAGTGGCTGTTTGTCCTGCACAAATCGTTGGGCTATTTACACTAACAATTGGCATCGGATTAACAACAACGGTAACTAAACTTGCAGAGGTACATCCGATTGCATTCGTTCCTATTACTGTATAAGTTGTCGTCGTGAGAGGAGATACAGATATTGAATTTGATATGGACGCTGTACTCCAAGCGTAAAGTAAGGCTCCACTGGCAACTAAGGTGGCTGTTTGTCCTGCACAAATGGTTGCATTATTTACGGTTAAAGTTGGTGATGAACTTACTGCAACGTTTGCTAACGTCGATGCTGAACATCCTAAAGAAGTTCCTGTTACTGTGTAGTTCGTTGTTAGCGTTGGGGAAACAGCAATGGATGATGATGAAACACCTGTGCTCCAAGAATAAGTGGAAGCACCTGTTGGTATCAAGGTTGTTGTAAATCCTGAACAAAGCGTTGGAGAATTAACTGAAATGAGTGGTATGGGATTAACGGATATGGTTCTTACTGCTGTATTGGTACAACCTAACGCACTGCTCCCTATTACAGTATAAGTACTTGTTACGGTTGGAGAAACAATACTACTTCCACTCGAGTATGTGTAAGTACTAGCTCCAGTTGGAATAAATGTAAATGAATTCCCTGAGCAAATAGCGCCACTATTTAAAGTTAAGGTTGGAGTTGGATTTATACTCACTGTGCAGATGGCTGAATTTGTGCATCCAGCCAAACTTGTACCTGTAATAGTATAGTTTGTTGTTATGGTTGGGCTCACAATTGATGATACACTTGAAAAACTGTAAGATACGGCTCCAGTTGGATTAATGGTGTATGTTCTATTTGGACAAATAGCACCATTATTTGGAATTATAATCGGCTTTGGAATTACGCTTACTGAAGAAATAGCCGTATTTGTACAACCATTTATATTTACACCTGTAACTGTATAACTCGAACTAACAATTGGACTAATTAAATTTATACCACTTGAATAAGTATATGATAAAGCTCCGGATGGTGTCATAGTATATGAATTTCCTGAACATATTGTACCACTATTAACTGTTACGATGGGTAAAGGATTTTCAAAAACAACAACCACTGCTATGTCTGGCAAACAGGAGCCTGCACCAGGTACTGAATAGGTATAACTTCCGGGCGAGGCTAAAATCGGATTATATCCACCAAGATTACCTCCAGTTAAGGATGATGGTCCAGACCATGTTCCTGAAGTTGAAACACCTGCACCTAATAAACTAAATAAATTTGCAGATGGTCCATTTGCACATATTGTTAACGTGTTATCATTTCCTGCAAACGGTCCTGGTCCAACATTTATGCATCTTACTGTATTATAGGTACAACTAAAATTATCGACGGCAGTTAAAGTATAACAATACGTTCCCGTTGTAGTAGGTTGAATGGTGGCATTATTTCCGGAAGTGGAAATTATATTTGATCCAGACCACACTTGCGAAACTATATTAGGAGTAAAAGATGCAGTTGTAGCCGGTATAACATTAAAATTCACATCCCAACCAAAAATATATCCATCATCCAAAGCCATGTTATCAGTAACTTTTATACACCAAGAACCATTTAACGGACAACCAACTAAACTTGAAAAATTACCATTAGGCGCATAAGTGCCAGGAGCAATGGATGACCAAGCAGGTACACCTGCTGTGACTGTCGGTCCAGAGACTAAATTCGTAGGTGCGCCCATGGCAAAACAATAGTTAAATCCTGTTCCTGGCCCAACCCCAGTAGCAAGCGGGGAACCTAAATAGGATGAAAAACCAATACCTGGATAAGTTAATAATGGAACAGTGGTTCCATTTGGACAAACAATCTCAATTTGTAAATCACCTAAGTAAGAATGTTCCATATTTAAACAAATGTTTTGAATATTAGAAGCTGAAGTAACTAACTGGCCTGGAGAATAGCAATTTACGTTGATACATGTTGAATAAGAAACACCCGAACCATCAGGTAAAGGAGTGATTCCTGAAATCGGTGGTGTACAATTAACACTAAATGGTGTTGGTGTTACCGACCCTATTAAAGTAGCTGTTTGACCAAGACAAATAGAGGAGGAAGAAATAGAGGTTGCAGAAAATGATGGAGTTGTAGATACTTGAACGATGACATTTGTTTTATTATAATTGATACATCCTGCCTTAACTATATTTAAATCAACGTAGTAAATACCTGGCGATGAAAAAGCATGTGAGGCACTCGTACTTAAACTTGCTGGACTTGATGATCCGTCACCGAAATTCCAACTATAAGTTGCACCAGTGCTTGAGCCTGAACTAAAAGTGCCACTACCATTAAACGTAATAGCTGAACCTTGACAAATTCTAACAATACCGCCTGCACCAGCTACTGGCGAAGTGCTCATTAAATTAGCATTTATCGTTTCGCAAGGGGCAATACAAGAAATTAAAGCAACCCAACCCGCTTGAGTAACAAAGCCATCCGAAGTAAATCGGAATGTTAAACAACCAGAAGTGTTTCCTGTTGTAGCTTGAACTAAACCAGGAGCAACTGCACCAGAATAAACACCTAAGCTAGGTGAAGTAGTATTTGGGCCATCGTATATGTATAAAAAATCATAGCCAGATTCAACAAAAAAAGCGGTGGGCTGAAACTGTGCTCTCACTTTATTACCAACAATACTTGGGCAGATTGTAAGTGTGCGCGATTGATTATTTCCATAATTACCTCCACTACCACCTGAATCATAAAAATTACCCGAACACATGGTTGTCGTAGTATTACCCGCAGGCATATTTATGGTTTGAGAAAAAGAAAACCAAGTTAGAATAACAAATAGGACCGTGAAAAATTCTTTCATCATTATTAAATTAAAATTAATATCAAGTCCAAAAAAACAAACTGCCTTTCAAAAATTACTGACCTTTAATCACAATAAGATAATCGGTATTATCTATTATATAAATATAGCTATCATTTGAAAAAAAATTTAAATCATATTTCAATACATTAAATGTTGAAGAATCAAAAACATCGTCTCTTCTTAAATCTGGATTATACTTGTTTAATAACCCTACGCTAGATAATTTGGGATATTTGTCGTTAACAGATTTTTGCGAAGTAATTATAGATACTCTATTTTGTAATAAGTCATTCAATTTTATTAAACGCTCAGGATCGTTTTTAAAAATTTGTTCGCACTCATTTCCATAAACCTCTCTTATTCGAATATCAATATCTTGAGCATTTAATTTAACAAATGTTAAAACAAAAGAAATAATAAATATTATTTTCATAATTACAATTTTAATGTTTAATGAAAATATAAATAATATTCAGAAATCCAAATATTTTAACTAATTATTACATGTACTTCAAAAAGTATTTTGAGTTATAAAATTATCCATTTCATAAAAAAAATTACTTAACACGAGACAATAAAGTCAAATGGCCTGTTTTAGTAATTTCCTTTCCTCCTATGGTTTGAGCTACTACATAAAAAACATAAACACCTTGCTCACATATTTTTCCTTTACATTTCCCATCCCATCCTAATACATCATTATGGCTTTTAAAAACTTGAGTGCCCCATCTGTCAAACACTGTTAATTTTATAGACGTTAATCCATAACCGACAGGTAGAAATACATCATTGTCTATATCTCCATTGGGTGAAAATGCATTCGGAATAAATAAACCATATTCTTTTGATACTTTGATGCACACTTCATCATAAGCTACACATAGTTGACTGCTTTCGGCTTTTAGTAAATAGCATGTGTTAACTTTTGGGGTAACTTCTACCACGGAACAAAAATTACAACTCAATACACTGCCTGCTGGATTTAAAAATCCAAAATTAGTGACATTCGAACTACCATGTAAGACATAAGCTTCATCAATATTAATCGTTGTGTCATTTCCTGCATATACAATTGGTAAAGGATTCACAATTATTTTGACAGTGCTCGTTCCTGGGCATAAACCATTCGTTGAAACAGTCACTGTGTATTCGGTTGTTATTGTTGGCTTTACAAGTGTACTTGCTGCATTTGGATTTGTTACGCCTACTGTCGGTGCCCAACTATACGTGGTACCTCCTGTTGCAAATACAACTTTAGATTCTCCTATACATAAACTATCGGTGTTTGATGTTGTAACAACACCTGGCGAAAGAACTGTAACCAAAACAGTTTGAGTAGAAGTACATGATAAACTACCTGATATATTTTCTCCAAGAACTGAATACACTGAAGTACTTGCTGGTGTTATTGTTAATGAACTAGTAAATACACCTGCTGGAGTCCATGTATAATTTAACGCGCCTGATGCTGTCAGATCTATTGATGTGCCTACACAAACCGCCGAAGGATTTGAAACAGCAATAAGAGTTGGTGTTGCAAGCACAAATAAAGACGCGCTAGTACTATTAACACAACCATTAGCATTCGTTCCTAATATAGTATAGGTAATACTTGTTGATGGATTGGCGGATACAAAAGAACCTGTTGTTGTATTTAAATTAATGCCTGGCGACCATGTGTAAGTGTTGGCTCCGGTTGCCGATAACAAGGAAGATTGTCCACTACACATAGAGGCTGAGTTCACACTTAAAATCGGTAATGGGTTCACAATAACTGTTGAGATGGCAAGTTGCGTGCATCCTAGTGTACTTCCAACTACAGTGTACGTTGTTGAAATAAGTGGAGAGATAATAAATGGATTACTCGTTGAACCGGTATTCCATAAATAACTATTAGCGCCACTAGCTGTCAGCGTGGTTGTTTGCCCAATGCAAATAGTAGAACTATTAACAGACATCACTGGTAATGGATTAGCGATTACTGTTACAACAGTTGTGGTTGAACATCCTAATGAAGTACCTGTTACACTGTAAACTGTGCTTGCGGTTGGACTAACTGATATAGGATTTAATAATGAGCCCGTACTCCAGCTATATGAACTTGCTCCACTTGCAGTCAGTGTGGCTGTTTGTCCTGAGCAAATCGTTGGACTATTTACACTCACTATTGGCATCGGATTAACAACAACGGTAACTAAACTTGCAGAGGTACATCCGATTGCATTCGTTCCTATTACTGTATAAGTTGTGGTAGTGAGTGGAGATACCGTTATTGAGTTTGATATGGACGCTGTACTCCAAGCGTAAAGTAAGGCTCCACTAGCAACTAAGGTGGCTGTTTGTCCTGCGCAAATGGTTGCATTATTTACGGTTAAAGTTGGTGAGGAACTTACGGCAACGTTTGCTACCGTTGATGTTGAACATCCTAAAGAAGTTCCTGTTAATGTGTAGTTCGTTGTTAGCGTTGGAGAAACAGCAATGGATGATGATGAAACACCTGTGCTCCAAGAATAAGTGGAAGCACCTGTTGGTATCAAGGTTGTTGTAAATCCTGAACAAAGCGTTGGAGAATTAACTGAGATGATTGGTATAGGATTAACGGATATGGTTCTTACTGCTGTATTGGTACAACCTAACGCACTGCTCCCTATTACAGTATAAGTGCTTGTTATGGTTGGTGAAAAAACTACTCCGTTTGTAATTCCATTCGACCAGGTGTATGTAGATGCGCCAGAAGCATTTAGAGAAGTAGATCCACTAGTACAAATTACTGAATTTGATGCTAAAACAGTAATAGTTGGTGTAGGATTTACGATAACTGAAACTGTCTTAGTCCCTGTACAACCAGCCGTTGAACCACTTAATGTATAACTTGTTGTAACCGTTGGTGTAACAGTAATAGAAGATGAGTTGCTACTTCCTGGCATCCAAGTATAAGTAGTAGCTCCACCACCTAAAATAGCTATACTGGCTCCACTACAAACGCTAGTTGGTGAAGTAACTGCTGTTATTGTTGGTGTTGGACAACAATTATAAAACATATATATACGACTAATGTATCCGACCTCTGACCAAATAGGTAAAGGCCATGTAGCAACCGAACCTAAACAATTTTGTGTTCCACTTCTCTGCAAAGTAGTAGGCATTCCCATAATGGTTGTTGCACCATTTGAACCATAACTATTTACACAACTTGCAGATCTACTTCCATAAATTCCAATGATATCACCGGCATTAACAGGAATATTGCAAGAAACAGTAGTTGTAGATGCCACACCTGAAACTGACAATAAAGTAATATATGACGTGGTTGTAGCTGCGAATGCCGGGGGTGCGCCAGCAGTAAAACGAACCACTCTTATATGCTGTGTACCAGTACTTGCATCAGGTGGAATATGTAAAGCACATAAATTAAAAGCAACAGGTGCTGTAAAATGATAGCCTCTTGTGTTTCCTGTAAAAGTAGTTAGCTGAGGCCCAATAGGCATAAGCGTTTGAGAAAACGCTGTAATTGTAAAAATACAAATGAAAATTAATATGATTTTTTTCATGATAACATTTTCTAAAATTCTTGAACAATGTCTTTTCGTTGTTTAAAAACAGCTATCACAATACTTTGATGGGTTTCAATCCAATATTTTATTTTTAAATTAAAAGTGTCATCAAATGTCTCACCTTTTAATAAAATAGGAAAACTTTTGTCTTCTGTAATAACTTTGACGTAATCATTTGCTTCAGTCGGATTCTTAATTCTATCTATTATAGCCGCATTTACTTTATCAAAATCAAATGTAAATCCATGAGATTCATCACTTTTTGGCAGAGAGTTTGAATTACTTTGCGCAATTGAGTTAAAAGAAAACATCGCCATAAAAGTAAATGTTAAAAAAATTGGAAATCTCATAATTTTAATTTAAGAATTGAGTTAAGTAAACTTAAATTAATAAAACGATAAAAATACGTTCATTTTGTAAAAGGTAATTTTTGAAGTATGAAAACTATGCTTCGATGAGTGAATTGAATGTCTATATCTTAAACTTTATAAATCAAATCCTTTTTTTACACTTTTTAGCATTTTTTTCTTTATTTTGTTCAAAATTACAATTACAAAATACAATGCGTTTTTTAATTCGTCCTCCCAAACTCATACGTAAATTGTATAAAGAATCTATTTGGAGGATTGAGAAAAAAAAACCAACAATTTACCTAACCTTTGATGATGGGCCAATACCTGAATTAACATCATGGGTATTAGATATTTTAAAAAAACACCATGTAAAAGCTACCTTTTTTTGTGTTGGAGAAAATGTCAAAAAGAATCCTGAATTGTACAAACGAATTATTGATGAAGGACACAAAACAGGTAATCACACACAAAATCATTTAAAAGGCTGGAAAACTAAGACTCAATTATATTTAAATAACGTTGAAGCTTGCCATTCATTGGTAGATTCAAATTTGTTTAGGCCACCTTACGGAAGATTAAAATTGTCTCAATTTAAATTAATATCAAACTCTTACAACGTTGTTTTTTGGGATGTTTTAAGTCATGATTATAGTTCGAAAATAACACCTGAAAATTGCTTGCAAAATAGTATTAAATATACTAGGAATGGAAGTATTATTGTTTTTCATGATAATATAAAGGCTGAAAAAAATTTAAAATATGCACTTCCAAATTACATAGAGCATTTTTTAAATCTAAATTATTCGTTTGAATGTATTTAATCAAAAAATAAATGACATGAATTAGGCAATAGCTTTATGGGAATAGATGGATGGTATTTCTTGCAAAATCTGTTTTATTTCATCAATGTTTTCGGTAGTTACCAACTTCATTCGTGTATCTTTAAAATGATCAATACCTTTAAAATAATTGGTATAATGAGGTCGCATTTCCAAAACACCTAATTTAGGTCCTTTCCAATCTATTGATTTGTTAAAATGAGATAAACATACCTCTACTCTATTTTCTAAAGTTGGCTTTGATAAATGTTCGCCAGTTTTAAAAAAATGTTTTATCTCATTAAAAATCCAAGGATAACCAATACTTGCACGACCAATCATCATTCCGTCTAAGCCATACAAATTTTTATATTCTAATGCTTTTTCGGGTGATGTAATATCTCCATTACCAAAAATAGGAATATGCATACGCGGATTGTTTTTCACATCAGCAATGTATTTCCAATTGGCAGAACCTTTGTACATTTGAGCTCTTGTTCTTCCATGAACAGTTAATGCTTTTATTCCAACATCTTGAAGACGCTCCGCTACTTCTAAAATATTAATGGAATTATCATCCCAACCCAAGCGCGTTTTAACCGTTACGGGTAAATTAGTTGATTTAACAACGGCTTTGGTTAAACGTACCATTAAATCAACGTCTTTTAAAACACCTGCTCCTGCGCCTTTACAAACCACTTTTTTGACAGGACAACCGAAATTTATGTCTAAGATATCAGGTTGGCAAGTATCTACTATTTTTGCAGATAAGGCCATAGCTTCCTCATCACCGCCAAAAATTTGAATGCCTATTGGTTTTTCGTAATCAAATATGTCTAATTTTTTACGTGATTTAATAGCATCTCTAATTAATCCTTCACTACTAATAAATTCAGTATACATTAAATCAGCGCCATATTGCTTGCAAACAAAACGAAACGGCGGGTCGCTTACATCCTCCATAGGAGCAAGTAATAATGGGAAATCGCCCAATTCAATATTTCCAATTTTTACGATGGGTAAATGTAGGCATTTATTTGTATCTAGTCGCAACCACAATCTTTATCATCGCACTTTTTTTTGATAAATGCTTTATATAGTTTAAAACCAATAAAACATAAAGCTCCAAGTAAAATAACATACACTAAAACAGTTTGCATCATTGTTCACCAATTTTTTCAGGATTAATAATAGGTATATTATGAATCAACCGTTGATTCCCAATATTGATTTGTATTTCATATGGACCAGTTGGCAGATGACTCAAATCTAAAACATAATAATTAATATTAGCTATTTTAAATCCAGCCACCTTTATATGGTTATAGTCGTATACATCAATTTGAATTTGCCCCAACGGTTTCCCTAAAATTGACAAACTGTATTTATTGTATGAAATGGGTAATAAAGTAACATGTGCGACATCATAGTCAAAATTCTCTTTGTAATAAACCCGTTTATTATTTTTAATTAATTCCGTTTCATATAAATTATTTTCTTTTAATGACTTATCCGTGTTTTTAAAAAGTAAATGATTGTTTTGCAAACGTTGAATAGTATCTTGGCTACTCCATACTCTTACGTAATCAATATCAAACGAATTTGGCCATTGTGTTGTGTTATCGGGTCCGGGTGAAAACGCTCCACCATTTTTTGCGACAGAATTATTTAAAATCAAAAATTGATCTGTTTTAAACGCTCCTTTAAAAAAGGCCACTGGCTTTCCATTTAAACATATTTTCACGAAATGCCCTTGCCATTCGGCGGAAATAATATTCCAAGATGTTGATAAACTCTGTTTTGTTTTTAACCATGTCCCCCATCCTCTTTGAAAATCAAAAAAACTTTTTTTATAATTATCACATCCTTTTTGGCAATGGACGTCAATATGAAACTCATTATCGCGTTCTCCTTTTAACTCAAAAATATCTATTTCATCATTTGGATTGCCACCATATAGCCAAAAGGCTGGCCATGTTCCCTTTTGACCAGTGCTTTTAAATCTAATTTCAAAAAATCCAGTTTTAAATTTTTGCTGAGATGAAATTAATCCTGCTGTAAAATGTGAATCGAATAATTGATTGTTTAATTTTATTTTACTTCTTTTTATATAAGAAGAATCTATTTGCCACGCTTCTAATTTTGTCTGATTATCTTCTTTGTTTGATTTTAATTTTAATATTCCGTCTTTTAACTCAACACTTTTATTATCAAAAATTAAATCTTGACTCATCACCGCATTTCCCCATGGCAAGCCAATTCTCCATTTTTCTGAGTCTAATGTACTACCTGTAAACTCGTCTCCAAATTGATAATACCATTTAAAAGCCCCATAGGTTTTCACATCCCACATAACTTGAGAAAAACTTAAAAAACTACTTAAAATAAATAAAACAGTAAGCTTCATAATTGTTTCAATTTATATATTCTTAATGGTTTTAAATCTATAATCATACTGTCTAAATAGGTATTCAAAAAATAATTTTTATCAATGTCATAATCAAAAGCAATATGCGTTGCTCCAAGTTTAATTTTATCTTTTAAACCTGTTTCTGTTAATGTGCCTTTAGCAAAACCCCAACCTTTTCTATTTAAATAATATAAATTAATGCAATTACTTTTTTCATTATCAACAATTACTTTAGCTTCAATTGGTAATTTGGATTGTATATTAGTTTTATAAATAACATATTCTTTGGTTGTGCCGGGTTCGTATAAATTCCACCTTGTGTTGCATCTTAAATAGGCAGTAATTGGGCAAGAAAAGATGGTTAAAAACAACAAATACCTAAGCCAGCTTTTACTAGAAATAATTACATATTTTAAACTCACTAATACAATGACAAATATCAGTGGCAAAAAAGGAAATAAATAATAATCATGAACTCTTGTAATCATATTTATTTCATAAAAAAAATAGCAGCTTGCTAAAAAAGAAATGGAAAGAAAAGAAGTGTGAATTTGGTTTTTAAAATCAATATTTTTTACTGCTATAAAAAAACCAATCAAAAAAAATGGCAGTGTTGCATAATTTATCAAAAGTTCGGGAACCGTTGAAAATAGGTTGAATTGAAGATAATCAAAAAATTGCTTCAGGCTCATTGGATTTTCAAAAACGCCAGCTACAACGCCATTTCCATTCCATGAACCAATCACCCATACATACCAAATCAACGAAGGAAGACAAATTAAAAAGGGAATATAAATATATTTAAACTTAAATCGGCTGTCCGGATTTCTTGACAAATACGCGGACAAATACATTCCTCCAAATACAATAAATGGAAGTTTGATGGCAACACTAAAGGCTAAAAAAATACAACTAAAAATAAATGACGAAGTAGCGTGTTGTTTTAAATAATTAATCCAAAAATAAGTAGACCAAATAGCCATACATAAAGCCATGTTATCAGGAATTGGATTGACGGAATAATAATAAATAATCGGTGAAAACAAAAACAACCAAGAAAGAGTAAAGGCAAGTAATTTATTTGAAGTTAACACATTGGCCAACTTATAAATCCCGAAAACTGAAAAAAGTGTAATACAAAATAAAAAAACGCGAGTAATAAGTAAATGATTTCCAAAAACTTTATAAAATAAGGCTATTAACCATTGCATCAACGGGAACTCCATGCGATATAATCCATTGTAATTGGTTAAATCATTGATGTGCGGATTTAAAATATTAAAATCTTGATTTGCAAAATTTAAAATAACGGTTTGAGTTTGGGTTTGTCGCCAAGAATGAACGCCAATAAAATCTAAAGTAAAAATACGATAATGCTGAAAAAGGCTAATACCAATAGCAAACGTAACAAATAGAAATGGGAACCACTTATTATTAATTATTTGTTGTAATTTATTCATTATTTATCTTCAAAAATAACCTAAAATACCTATTTTCGCTACAAAATTTATGACAAATGATTACAGCCGAAACTCCAATTAAGTTTGATAGAAGAAAACAAAAAGATGATACGCTTTTAACGCTCTATAAAAATATTTTAACGCCACGTATGATTGAAGAAAAAATGCTTCTGTTATTACGTCAAGGGAGGATATCAAAATGGTTTAGTGGAATTGGACAAGAAGCCATTTCTGTTGGTGTGGCAACCGCTTTACATCAGGATGAATTTATCTTACCAATGCATCGCAATTTAGGTGTATTTACAACGCGTGGCATTCCGATGCATAGATTGTTTTCACAATTTACTGGAAAGCCAAGTGGATTTACACAAGGCCGTGATAGAAGTTTTCACTTTGGAACTCAAGACTACCATATCGTCGGTATGATTTCGCATTTAGGTCCTCAATTGGGTGTAGCTGATGGTATTGCATTAGGCAATAAATTACGTGAAAATAAAAAAGTGACCGTTGTATTTAGTGGAGATGGTGGCGCTAGTGAAGGAGATTTTCATGAAAGTATTAATACTGCTGCTGTTTGGGATTTACCTGTTATTTTTGTGATTGAAAATAATGGGTATGGTTTATCCACGCCAAGTAACGAACAATTTAAATGTAAATCGTTTGCTGATAAAGCCATTGGATATGGCATGGAAGGTATATCAATTGATGGAAATAATGTATTGAAAGTTTATGAAACGATTAAAAATTTAGCTGAATCCATTCGTGAAAATCCTCGTCCAATTTTATTAGAATGCGTTACATTCCGTATGCGTGGGCACGAAGAAGCTTCTGGAACAAAATATATACCGAAAGAATTGTTTGATATTTGGGGAAGAAAAGACCCTGTTAATACCTTTGAAAAATTTTTAATTGATGAAGGTGTATTAACTGAAGATATGATTGAAGGTATTCGTGCAGAAATAAAACATACTATTGAATCAGGATTAGAACAATCTGAAACCGAAAAATTACCACCACCTAATACGCAAAAAGAATTATCTGACATGTATATGCCATGCACCATTGAAGATTGCTCAAAGCATGATGGCGCAAAAACTAACAAACGGTTAATTGATGCTATCAGTGATGGCATGCGATTAGCGATGCGCAAACACCCCAACTTAGTTTTAATGGGCCAAGATATTGCCGATTATGGAGGTGTATTTAAAATTACAGAAGGCTTTGTTGAAGAATTTGGAAAAGGAAGGGTAAGAAATACGCCTTTATGCGAATCAGCCATTTTAGGAACAGGATTTGGTTTATCCATCAATAAACACAAAGCAATGGTTGAAATGCAATTTGCTGATTTTGTAACTGAAGGTATGACTCAAATTATTAATAACTTGGCTAAATCGCATTACCGTTGGGGACAAAATGCTGATGTTGTTGTGCGAATGCCAACAGGTGCAGGCGTTGCCGCCGGTCCATTTCACAGTCAAAGCAATGAAGCGTGGTTTTTTAAAACACCAGGATTAAAAATTGCTTATCCAGCATTTCCAAGTGATGCAAAAGGTTTATTATTAGCTTCTTTCGAAGATCCTAATCCTGTGATGTTTTTTGAACACAAAGGATTATATAGAAGCATTAACGAGGATATTTTAGATGATTACTATACAATTCCATTTGGTAAAGCGCGATTAGTTAAAGAAGGAAAAGCTGTAACCATTGTCACCTATGGTTTAGGTGTGCATTGGGCCATTGAATTATTAGAGGCTCATCCAGAAATTAGTGCCGATTTAATTGACTTAAGAACATTAGCACCACTTGATACTGAAGCCATCTTCACATCCGTTAAAAAAACTGGGCGTGCATTTATTTTACATGAAGATACCTTAACAGGTGGTATAGGTGGAGAATTAAGTGCATTGATAACAGAACATTGTTTTGAATATTTAGATGCACCTGTTATGCGTGAAGGTAGCTTGGATACACCAGTTCCAATGAACGCAGATTTAGAAATTAATTTTTTACCTAAAGAACGTTTTAAAGAAAAATTAATGAAGCTTATTAATTATTAAAAAAAAGACCTTCAAATTTTGAAGGTCTTTTTTTTTAACTTAAACTATCCAACCAACTTTATTTTTTTAGCCAACCATATAGAAATAAGTGTTGCTACTATCGCTATATAACCAACTATAGTATAGTTTTCTAATTCTCCATTTGCATTATTGGTAATAATTGTCCCACCGATAAACGTTACAATTCCTAGTGAAAACTGCTGTAAAGCAGAATTCAATGCCATGAAACTTCCTCTAAACTGAGGTAATACAGCAGATGTAATCATCGCTTGCACTGGTATCATTCGACCACCCGAAAAAATAAAAAACATAGAACTACAAAATAAAAATAACACAACCGAAGTACTTGTTGAATGTGTTATTAAATAAATTGGAATGATTGCTAACGTACTAAGAATCGCAAAAACTTTATATCTTCCGAATTTATCAGATAATTTACCAACTAAAGGTGAATTAACAACCGATAATAAACCTCCAATTAAATACATCAATGGAACATCTGTTTCTTTATTAAAATGTAAATTATTAACTGTAAAATCAGTGATGTAAGGAATAATTCCCATGTGTGCTACCATCATGACAACAGGAACACATAAAGCGATTTGCATTGATTTATCAGAAAATAATGTTTTGTAAAAATGCTTATAAGTCGTTTTATTTTCAGTTTTCAAATGGGCATTTACATTTGGGATAAAGGCAATAATTGAAACTAAGATGATAAAACCAAGTCCACAAATCACATAAAAAGGCATTTGCCAGCCAAACTTATTTGATAAAATTAAACCTAACGGTATGCCCACTACAGCAGCCAATGCAAAACCCATCATCACCATTCCCATGGCGGAAGCTCTTCTTTCGTTTGGAATGATATCACCAACTATGGCTAAAATAACCGAACCACATACTCCACCAAAAATACCCGTAAAAATACGAGCTATTAAAAATAATTCATATGTTGGAGCGATGGCACATAAATACGTGCCAATGATAAAGCCAATGTATAAGGCTATGAGTATTAATTTACGATCAAATTTATCTGCCCAAAATGTGGAAAAAAATGCAGAACATCCAGCTGCAATGCCAGATGATGAAACAAGCCAACCAAAATGTTGAGTGTCTATGTGAAAAACGGTTTTAATAGTTGGTGCTAATGGCATCAAAATCATTCCATCGATGATATTAGAAAATTGAACGAATGCAAGCGTTAATAAGATTAGTGTTTCTTTTTTTGTCATGATGTGATTATTGTAATTCAAGCATTTTCATCGCATCAATCTTAATAGCTGAATCTAGAGGAATTTGAAGGTCTTGTGATTTTTTAGTTGATTTTTTTAAAAGATTAGGTGTTTCTCTAATTAATTTTTGATTGGTTCTTAATGCTTTATTTTTTTCATTTCTTTGATCATACAACTTCGGATTTGTATATAATTCATAAACATCATCTATAAATGCATTTGAATAAGATGATAAATTTCCATCAGAATACAATAACATGATGACTTGATTACTCTCAATTTCTTGTTTCAAATCTAACTGCCATACTTCAACTTTCTCTGACGCCCAACTTGGATTTGGAATTATTTTATTGTAATAATACCAAAATGATCCTGAAGCAAAACAATTTTGCGGAACTCCCATATATACAGGTCCATACCAATAACTATCAGCCACAGTTAATACCTTCGTTTTATTTTTCAACGAATCTTTCTCGAAAGAAATGCTTGGATAAGCAAGCTTTTGATTTTGTTTTGGACTGTAATATAAATTCATGCTGTTTAAAACGTCTGCATCTCTGCTTCTTGCTGTATCAACTACATCAATTTCATCCCAAACCATATCTGGCAAATCGCATCGATGCAAGTGCTCTACGAATTTAATTATAGTATCAACAGCTAAACATTCGCCATAATAACTCCAATGATGCCCAAATTTGGGGAATAATGGATAAGGCGTGTTTGGTTTTAATAATTGAAAATAAGCCTTTAAATCAAGCGTATTAACGTTATTTTGTTTACACAGAGAGATATAGTCTTTGTAGTTTGTATTAGTTATAGGATGTTTGTATTTATCATCAATTTGCTCAGAGCAATACTCGCCTTTACCTGGAGCAAAAACAAAAAATAAATCAATTCCTTTTTTCTTCAAGGTATCTTGTATCACTTTTGCCTTGCGAATTTTTTCTGAAATTTTTGACTGCCCTATATAATCGTCTCCATAGGCCGAATAAATAAAGGTTTCACTAAACACATAATTATCTTTACCAGACACAAATCGATTAACACGCAACTGATTAAAAACATCGTAATAAAACTGATTGTTTAAACGGACAAATTTTTCTTTAAAAGCCCAATGATCATTATTGTAATCATCTCTCAACGTTTGATATTCTCCACTAAACCACATGCTTTTATCCTTCTTTAGCAAAGAATCTGGATTAATAGGATTGATTACTATTCCAACCAAATTTGGAACATTATTATTATTTATCAAGCCAACAAGCATTGGATAAGCTAATGAAAGAAAAGCAATGACAACATATATATTAATTGATTTATTTTTCATCGTCATTAAAATCTAAAATAAATAAATGGATTAAAATCCAATGCTGCTATAAAACTCAATGAAATATAAAATAATATTACGCTCATTGTTAGCATCAATGTATTTGAAACAAGTGTATGATTTTCTCCATAAACTTTTACCTGAATGTTTTTTGTAAAGGGTATGAACGCGAAAAACGAAAAGAATACTGATAAACACAATGAAAAATAAAAATCATTATGCAAGGCAAATTTCCCGTCCGAAAAATTAAAACTAAACATGCTTTTTACAACATGATTGGCATAGGTTAAATCTTCTATTCTAAAATAAACCCAACCAACAACTACAATTAAAAACGTAATTAGTGTTGACACTAACTTTCCTGTTTTTTCGTAAAACTTTAATAAAAACAAACGTTCAAGCACTAAAAATAATCCATGAAAAGCGCCCCATAAAATAAAATTCCAACTGGCACCATGCCAAAGACCTGATAATAAAAACACAATAAATAAATTACGATACAATTTTGATTTCACTTTATTTCCACCTAACGGAATGTATAAATAATTTTTCATCCATAAACCCAATGTCATATGCCATCGTCGCCAAAACTCAGTAATACTTGATGATAAATATGGGTTGTTGAAATTTTCTGGTAAACGAATACCAATCATTTTACAAATACCAATCGCCATATCGCTATAGCCACTAAAATCGAAATAGATTTGAAACGTGTATGCGATAGCGCCAACCCATGCAGCGGCACTGTCTATTTCATTGATTGATAATTTAAAAACATCATCAGCCTGAGCGCCAATCGTATTAGCAATAATTACTTTTTTGGCTAAACCAATGCAAAAGGTATAAAACCCACTCAACTTAACATCAGGTGTATAATTTTTTTCTCTATCTGTAATTTGGTCGGCAATATCATGGTAACGAACAATTGGTCCAGCTATTAATTTGGGAAATAATAAAATGTAGGTTTGATAATTCCAAAAGTTCTTTAATGGTTTATGTATGCCTCTGTAAACATCCACAACGTATGTCACGCTCTCAAATGTGTAAAATGAAATACCGATTGGTAAAACAATTTTCAACCATGTTATCTCTTTTACACCAGCTAAAGACAATACCTCATTAATATTATCAATAAAAAAGTTCGAATATTTAAAATAAAACAATAAACCTAAATTCATTAATAATGAAATAACCAAGAGTTGTTTCTTTGCAAGATTAGATTTGGCTTCATGCATTTTGGAAACCAAGAAAAAATCTAAAAATGTAGTTCCAAGTAATACAAAAATAAATTTAGGTCCACCCCAAGCATAAAACACAATACTAAAAATAAGAATGCAAGCATTTTTAAATTTATTCGGGGTAAGATGATAAGCCAACAAAAAAATTGGTAAAAAATAAACAAGAAATGTAATACTACTAAAAACCATGTTGTTAAAATATGAAATTAAAAATGCCTCTAAAAAATAAATTAATTAATCATTAATTTTTGCAACCCAGAGCTGTTTTTTCCTTTCACCTTAATAAAATAAATTCCAGTCTTTAAATTTGAAACATTTATGTTTTCATTATGCATACCCGGATTCAAATTTGATAATCCACGAGAATTTACAATTTGTCCGAGCGAATTTATAATTTCAATTGTATAAGTTTCATTTTGATTTAAAACAAGTTGTATGTTTAAATCATCAGTTGCTGGATTTGGAAACGTTTTAAAAGAAAGTGATTGCCTATTTAAATCATGAAGCCCTATTGTAAGTGTAGATAACATTTCTGCTTTGGCTTGTCGATTGTCAATGGGCGGAATTCCAGCAAAAGATAAACCTGGCGATACAATGTGATTATACGAAACAGTAAATACAGGATGTTTGGATGAACTATGGTAATAATTATAAATAGTTTGATTAACCGTTCCTGAAAACAGACCTGCTAAAAATGCAAACGAAATACGCTGTTTCGTTTTAACACGCAAACAATTAGTTAAAGTAACACCTCCGTTAAAAACCAAAGAACCAGAACCGTCAGCAACGGTTTGGATTGTGCTTGTAAATGTGCCTGAAAGAGTTGAAGTTGTAATTGTTCCTGCACCAATATCATTATTTGTATAACCCATACTAACTGGATAGCTTAACCAAATGGCTGAATTAGTGTTGTAATTTAAATCTGCATTGGCAACACCT
The DNA here is from genome assembly GCA_044340865.1 of Bacteroidia bacterium. Classification (GTDB taxonomy): domain Bacteria; phylum Bacteroidota; class Bacteroidia; order B-17B0; family Aurantibacillaceae; genus UBA4416. Next base: position 19,711 of record JBIISW010000021.1, read on the forward strand.
AAACTGGTGAATGAACCTATTAATTCAAAGGTTGAAGGAGAAACTTTAAAATAATTTAAATCTCCCGTGGTTTGATCTTCTTTTACTAAATTTAATCCAGGAAATGTTGTAGAGGCTCCAGGATATGCTGATGCTGGAGAATAAGTGTTAGTATTTAATGCGCCAGATTCTGAAATACCCGATATATTCCACGTTACTCCCATTCCATTTACATTCATTGGTAATGTGGTGGTGGTATCGATGCTTTTTGTATCAAAAAAATCACCAATAATAGGTTCATTAAACGACTTTGTTAAAGTAAGCTGAGCATTAAATTGATTAATGACAAAAAGAGAACTGATTAAAAAATAAATGTTTTTCATAATTTTTGAAGATTAGGTATTCAAATTTAATAAATATACGTTTATATCAATTAATTATTTTCGTTATATTTGTGTTAGTGAAACCGAATATTAAAATACTAACATCTGTATTACTTTTAATAGTTGTATTATTTGTTTCTACCCCTAAATCTTATATTCACTCGTTATTAGGGCATAAACATAATGTAAATCACACATCAACATCTGCTTTAGAAGTTAGTGAAAATGATGAAACTCAAGATTGTAATTTTGAAAAATTTGATACACCCATTTATTACACCGTTTTCAAGTTTATTTTAAACTTTTTGCCAATAGATGTTTCAAAAAAGAGTGCGCTTATTTTTAAGCAAAAACAAATTCCAAATGTTTTCTATACTATTTCATTTTTAAGAGGTCCTCCTACTTTATCCTAATTTTTTTTACAATTAATTAGTATAAACTCTTAAAAAAAATAGATTGAAATTCATTCCCATAGCTATCATTCGCTTTTACCAATATGCCATTTCACCTTTACTAAAGCCATCATGTAGATTTACACCATCTTGTTCTCAATACGGATTAGATGCTGTAAATAAATACGGTGCCATAAAAGGAAGTTGGATGTCATTAAAGCGTATTTTTAGATGTCACCCTTGGGGTGGCAGTGGCTACGATCCTGTAAAATAAGGTAGCTAAGGGGTTTTTCAATACAACAATATCCATGAACAACTATTTTAGTAAATACGTATGCGTATTACTTTTCAATTATTTACTATTAAGTAATACCCTAAGCGCTCAAATTGACTGCAATAAAAATCTGAGTATTAGAGTTATTGATTTAGATAATGGCGATGAATTAGAAGGTACCATTATTAGTATTAACGAAACAAAACAAATAAATGCAACAAATGAACATGGCAATATTTCATTTAATAAATTATGCATTGGCACCTACCAATTATTAATTCAACATCTTGGTTGTCCGGATACGATCATTTCCATTGATTTAAAAAAAGATTACAAATTGATTGTCAAATTACCTCATAGTAATTATGAGCTCAGCCAAATTGAAGTGACAGATAAACAACCAGATATCATTAAAACACAAACCGTATATGATTTAAAAGAAAAAGAATTAGATCAAACACGAGGTAAATCATTAGGAGAGGCTTTAAAATTAGTGAATGGTGTAACCACATTAAACACTGGAAGCAGTATTTCAAAACCTATGATTCATGGCATGCAAGGTTATCGAATATTAATACTAAATAATGGCATCAGACAAGAAGGTCAACAATGGGGAAATGAGCATGCTCCTGAAATAGATCCATTCATTGCTCAAAAAATTTCAGTTATAAAAGGAGCAAATGCTGTAAGATACGGAAGTGATGCTATGGCAGGTGTGATAGTAGTTGAACCTAATGATCTACCAGACACTGCCTCAATAACAGGAGAAGTAAATTTAGTTGGTTTAAGTAATGGAAAAACAGGTGTTACATCGGGCATTCTTCAAGGATACTTTGATAAACTGAAAGGGTTTTCGTGGAGAATGCAAGGCACCTTAAAAAAAGGAGGGAATATTAATTCACCTAATTATTACTTAAAAAATACGGGTGTACAAGAATCAAATTTTTCTTATGCGCTAAATTACCATCGAAAAAATTGGGGAATTGAAACCTATTATTCACAATTCAATTCAAAAATTGGGATCTTTAGTAGTGCACATGTTGGTAATTTAACAGATTTACAAGCTGCATTTAATTCATCTAAACCACAAGATAGCTTGGCTAATTTTAGCTATGATATAGGAAGACCATATCAAGATATTACGCATGAACTTGTAAAAAGTAAATTTCACTTACATATTACAAATAAGTGGAAGACTTATATACAATATGCCTATCAGTATAACATTCGAAAAGAATATGATAAACATGTACCGCGAAATAATGCCTTAGCGGAATTAAATAAACCTGAATTAGATTATAGAATTACATCACAAACCATTGATGCAATAATTGAACACCTCAACATTAAATCATTTAGAGGGCAATTTGGTGGAAGTTATTTAAACCAACAAAATGTGTATTTAGGCCGTTTTTTTATTCCTAATTACATTAATAATTCATGGGGTTTATTTGCAACCGAACGATTCGTGAAGCAACATATAGAAGTGGAAGCAGGAATACGTTATGACCAAAAAAAATTACAATCATTTTATTATATCGGAAATAACTTAGTAAAGCCAGAACTTAATTTCAATAATCTGTCTTGGAACTTAGGTTGTATTCTTAAACCAAAAAAGAACTTAAACTTTTTTATAAATATGGGTTCAGCATGGCGTGCGCCTGCACCAAATGAACTTTATAGCAATGGATTGCATCAAGGAGCGGGAGCTATTGAACGTGGAGATGCTAATTTAAAAACCGAACAAGTTTATAACATCACAGGTACAGGTGTTTATCAACTAAAAAATATGGATATTGAATTAACCGTTTACCATAACCAGTTTACTAATTTTATATACATGGAGCCCGCCGCTGAGCCCGAATTAACAATTAGAGGTGCCTTCCCAGTTTTTAATTTCAAACAAACCAATGCCAGTATTAGTGGCTTTGATGGAAAAATAACAAAACGATTTTTTAATCATTTTCAGTTAATGGGTAAAGCCATGATTTTAAGAGCTTGGAATTACTCAGCAAATGATTATTTAATTTACATGCCTTCCGATAGATAT
>JBIISW010000128.1:0-6998 GCA_044340865.1 Bacteroidia bacterium
ATTTATCATTTGCATAATATGCCTAAAAATTTTCGCATTCGAATTAAAACTTTTTTTGACATTAATCATCCCGAAATTGCTACTGCAACCGATTTATGGCCTGCTGCAAATTGGATGGAACGAGAAACATATGACTTTTTTGGAGTTAAATTTAAAGGACATCCAAATTTGAAACGTATTTTAAATATGGATGAAATGGATATTTTTCCTTTGAGAAAAGAATTTCCTTTGGAAGATCAAACTAGGATAGATAAGAATGATAGTATGTTTGGACGATAGAAAAAGTTTTTAGTGTTGAGTTATTAGTTTTGAATAAATTAAACAGAATTGAACAGAAAATATTAAACGCTAAAGATTAAGAATTAAAAATTAATTTTAGAATGAGTAAACAAGAAAGTATAAACAAAGAAGTTTTTGAAGAAAAAGAATATTCTACTCTTAACCTAGGGCCAACACATCCGGCTACACATGGTATTTTTCAAAATGTATTAAAGATGGATGGTGAAATTATTAAAGAAGCGACTCCAACCATTGGATACATTCATCGTGCCTTTGAGAAATTAGCCGAACATCGACCTTACGCGCAAATTACTCCTATTACCGATCGTTTAAATTATTGCTCTTCGCCAATCAATAACATGGGTTGGTATATGACCGTTGAAAAATTATTAGGTGCTAAAATTCCAAAGCGTGCCGAATACCACCGTGTCATCATTATGGAATTATCCCGTATTGCCGATCACATTATTTGTAATTCAGTTATTGGTGTTGATACTGGTGCTATGACAGGTTTCTTATACATTTTTCAATGGAGAGAAAAAATTTATGAAATATTTGAAGAAATTTGTGGCGCTCGTTTAACAACTAATATTGGTCGAATTGGAGGATTTGATAACGAATGGAATAAAAAAACGTGGGATTTAATTGATACATTTTTAAAAGAATTTCCAAAAGGTTTGCAAGAGTTTTCAAATTTATTAGAGCGTAATAAAATATTTATGGACCGTACTGTAAATTGCGGACCAATCACAGCAGAAATGGCGTTGAGCTATAGTTTTGTTGGCCCAAATTTGCGTGCAGCTGGTGTTGATTATGATGTTCGTGTTATGAATCCATATTCTTCTTATGAAGATTTTACATTTACAGTTCCTGTAGGAACAAGTGGTGATACTTACGATCGCTTCATGGTTCGTCAACACGAAATGTGGCAATCATTAAGTATCATCGAACAAGCTATTAAAAAAATGCCTGAAGGTCCTATGCATGCTGATTTACCAGACTTCTTTTTACCACCAAAAGAACAAGTGTACAATAACATGGAAGCCTTAATCTATCATTTTAAAATTGTGATGGGAGAAACAGATATTCCTAAAGGTGAAGTATACCACTGTGTGGAAGGCGGAAACGGAGAGTTAGGATTTTATTTAATCAGTGATGGTGGGAGAACACCATTCCGTTTACATTTCCGAAGACCATGTTTTATTTACTATCAAGCGTATCCCGAAATGGTAAAAGGAATTATGCTTAGTGATGCAATCTTAACAATGAGTAGTATGAACGTTATTGCCGGAGAATTAGACGCTTAAAAAACATTCCAGATGAACAAAATAATAGCATTAATCACAGTAGTTATACTTGTATTATCATCGTGTTCTAGTATAAAAAACACGGTTGTGTTAAAACGTAAATACAATAAAGGGTTTTATGTTGCACACCAAAAAAGCAAACATCAAGTTTCATTGACTCAAAATGAAAATCAAAGTGTTCAAAAAAGTGAAAAATTAGAATCCTTGAATGTTTCACTCAATTTTGCTAATGAAACAAATGATGTAAAGCAAATGTCAATGAATCATGTTATTGAATTAAAGCATAATACTATTTTAAGTAACTCGAAAATTGCTTTGACTTCCAAAATAAACATGGTTTTAAAACCAAATTACAAACACTTAGTTTTAGCAAAAAAAACACAGGCAAAACCCACTTTTGATACTGAACTTTTAATTTTAGTTATTCTCTCATTATTTCCAATTCTTGCTTTAGTTGCCATTTTTATGAAAGAAGGCAAAGTTATTACAACTAATTTTTGGGTTGATTTAGTATTACACTTCACATTGATTGGTTACATTATTTTTGCACTATTAGTCGTGTTGGATATTATCAATTTAAATTAAAATAAAAAATAGTTCTGATAAAAAACAGAACACATAAATACATAACAATGAGTAGTCAAGTACACGGAGCACAAAAGTTTGATAACACTAAACGCAATGAAACTGTTTTTAGTGAAGATGCTATGAAAACTGTTCAAACAATTATTTCACATTATCCTGAAGGAAAGCAAAAATCTGCTTTGTTACCCATATTGCACATAGCACAAGCAGAGTTTGGTGGATGGTTAAGTCCAGAAACAATGGATTATGTAGCTTCCATTTTAAAAATTAAACCAATTGAAGTTTTTGAAGTGGCCTCTTTTTATACGATGTATAATTTAAAGCCAGTTGGTAAATGTGTATTAGAAGTTTGTCAAACAAGTTCATGTTGGTTAAATGGTGCAGAAGATATTGTAAAATACATTGAGAAAAAATTAAACATAAAAGTTGGTGAAACTACGAAAGACGGCATGTTTACTTTAAAAGTGGCTGAGTGTTTAGGTTCTTGTGGAACAGCACCCATGTTGCAATGCGGAGCTTCTTATCATGAAAATTTAACGTATGATAAAGTGGATTCGATTTTAGAAAACTATAAAGCAGAGGGTAAATTAAGAAGTTATACTGATTTAGATTATAAAAATACATTGTAATATGTTTTTTTCTTAACCTTTCACAGGGGCTCTCGAAGTGAAAATGTTTAAGAGTAAATATTAAATAATTATGGGAAGAAAATTATTAATTCATAACGACAACGTACCTAACATTCATACGTTAGAAGTGTATCGTGCAAACGGAGGTTATGCTTCTGTTGAAAAAGCATTAAAAACAATGCAACCCGACCAAGTTACTGATGAGGTGAAAAAATCAGGACTAAGAGGTCGTGGTGGCGCCGGTTTTCCAACAGGAATGAAATGGGGATTTTTAGCAAAGCCTGAAGGTGTGCCCCGTTACTTAGTTTGTAATGCAGATGAATCAGAGCCCGGAACTTTCAAAGACCGTTATTTAATGGAAAAAATTCCTCATGCATTAATTGAAGGAATGATTACTTCTTCTTATGCATTAGGTGCCAAACAATCTTACATTTATATTCGAGGAGAATATTTTTATGTTGCTCGTATTATTGAAGCTGCCATTGCAGAAGCATATGCAGCAGGCTGGTTAGGTAAAAATATTTTAGGAACAGATTTCTCCCACGACTGTTATGTGCAAGTTGGTGGTGGTGCTTACATCTGTGGAGAAGAAACTGCACTTTTAGAATCGTTAGAAGGTAAGCGTGGTAATCCACGAATTAAGCCACCATTTCCTGCAGTAGCGGGTTTATGGGGTTGTCCAACGGTTGTAAATAATGTTGAAACCATTGCAGCAGTTGTTCCTATTGTCAACATGGGTGGAGAAGAATATGCTAAAATTGGTGTTGGAAAATCAACAGGAACAAAATTAATTTCAGCATCTGGGCATATTAATAAACCTGGTGTTTACGAAATTGAATTAGGTATTACGGTAGAAGAGTTTATATACAGTGAAGAGTATTGCGGCGGCATTCGCAATGGTAAAAAATTAAAAGCAGTTGTTGCTGGTGGTTCATCAGTGCCAATTTTACCTGCGGCCTTGGCATTAACAACGGCTAAAGGAGAACCTCGTTTAATGACGTATGAAAGTTTATCGGATGGTGGTTTTTTAACTGGAACGATGTTAGGTTCTGGAGGCTTTATCGCAATGGATGAAGACACAAGTATTGTGAAAAATTTATTTACGTTCTCTCGTTTTTATCATCATGAAAGTTGCGGACAATGTTCGCCTTGCCGCGAAGGAACAGGTTGGATGGAAAAAATATTACAAAAGTTTTTGAACGGTACAGCAAACGAAAGTGATGTAGATTTGTTATGGGACATTCAAAGTAAAATTGAAGGAAAAACAATTTGTCCTTTAGGAGAAGCTGCTGCTTGGCCTGTAGCTGCTGCTATTCGTCACTTCAAACATGAATTTATTGAAATTGCACAAAAGAAAAAATTTGTGGATATTTCACATTATGATCGTTTAAATAAATTGGTAAAGGCATAAATTGAAAATATTTGTCTACATATTTATTATTTTTTGTTCTAAAGTTTCTTTGGGACAAGACGAAACGATGCCAGAGTATCCAAATGGTGTTGGGGAAATGATGAAATTTATTTCTAAAAATACAGTGTATCCGAAAATGGCCCAAGATAGTAATTGGACAGGAAGAGCACTTATATCGATTGTTGTCGATTCGACTGGAAAAATAATTGAGCCCTCTGTTTCTAAATCATCAGGCTATATAATTTTAGATAACGAAGCTCTAAGAGTAGTTCAATTAATGCCTGATTGGAAACCTGGCAAACAAAATAATATAGCTGTATCTGTAAAAGTTACAATACCAGTAAATTTTTTTAAAGATAAAAAAACTGAAAACTCTATTTCTGAAAATGTTCAAAAACATGAATATGTTTTGACTGAGACAAGTTTAAATTATTTTAACCAAAAATTCATAAACAATCAACCTAAGTATACTGGTTCAGAAGGAAGTTTCATTCAAAATATTACAAATAAATTATCTTTAATTGTAAAAAAAACAGGAGAAAGGTATCAAGGGTATGTTATTATGAAATTCGATATAGATGAAATTGGAATTATAAATAATCCAGAATTAACAAGAATCTCAGGTTATGAGTTCATTGACAGAACCTTTATTGAAGTTATGAATAGCATGCCTAATTGGATACCTGCCAAAATTAATGGTATTGCAGTTTTAAAATCAGTAGAGATTCCAGTATATTTCAATATTGTGAATATGGGAAGCTATGTACAATCAGAAATATTATTAACAAAAAATATAGATGATGAAATAATAAAACCGCAATTTAAAGGAGGTACTGATGCGTTGCAAAAGTTTATTAAGGCCAATATAAATTATCCTACTGAATGTAAAAAACAAAAGATTTACGGTGAAACAGTAGTTGTTTTTCATGTCGATAAAAATGGGCATATAGTAAATCCGAAAATAAGAGAATCTTCAGGTAATACACTACTAGATAAAGAATCTCTAAGACTTGTAACTTCCATGTCAAATTGGATACCTGCCTTTAAAAACAAAAAAAGCATTGATCAAATGTGTGATATTAGAATTACCTTTGGTCGCAAAAATAAAATCGAAAAATACAGAAAAGATAAATATAACATCTCTTTAAATTATTTTAAAATGGCTACAAATAGCTTTCTTCAAAATAATTTCAATGAAGCTAAGGTTAATTATAAAAATGCTTATTTATATAATTGCTTGTATTCCGATGCCTTATTTAACTTAGGAGTAGTCTATTTAAAATTAAACCAAACCGATAGTGCATGTTTAAGCTGGAAAGAATATAAAATGCATTTTAATGATAATAAAACAGAAGAACTAATCAAAAAATATTGCTCAAATTAAATAATAAATGATAGCATCCGTTATATCAAATAATATCACTCAAATTAATGCCATTTGCAAACAGCATAAGGTAAATGAGTTATATGTGTTTGGTTCTGCAGCCAGGGATGATTACCAATTTTATAGTGATATTGATTTGTTGGTTGATTTTATAAAAGAGGAAGATAACAATGAATTTACAGAAAATTATTTTTGGTTCAAAGAAGAATTAATTCATGCTTTAAAAAAACCCATTGATTTATTGTTTTATAAAAAAGCTATAAAATCAAGAATTAAAGCGGCGATTAATAAAGATAAAATTTTGTTGTATGGGCGAAAAATTAGTTAAAGAATATGTAAAAGATATTTTACTTATTATTGCAGAATTGGAACAAATAAAAAAAGATGCAAAAACGAGTAAGGGATTTAGTAAAGGCATATATTATAAAAGAACAAGCGAAAGAAACTTTTTAATTGTAGGAGAATTAATAAAAAAAATAACAACACTGAGTCCGGAAATAGCATTAAAAATAAGAAACAGAGAAAGTATTATAGGGTTAAGAAATTTTTTAGCACATGCTTATGATACAGTTGATTACGAACAAATGTGGTTATTTGTAATAAAACGAACACCAGAATTGAAAGAAGATATTAATAAGATTTTGAAATTAAAGTAGAATGAAAGTAACAATTGACGGAATAGAAATAGATGTGCCAAAAGGTACTACTATACTTGAAGCAGCACGAATGATTGGCCCGGACGTAGCTCCACCAACGATGTGTTATCACTCAAAATTAAAAACAAGTGGTGGGTATTGCCGTACTTGCATTGTTAAAGTAACACAAGGCAGCGCCGCAAATCCTACACCAATGCCTAAACCAGTAGCCTCTTGCCGTACAGAAGTGATGGAAGGAATGGTTGTAGAAAATACCATTAATAAAGATGTGTTAGAAGCACGCCAAGGTGTGGTTGAATTTTTATTAATGAATCATCCTTTGGATTGCCCTGTGTGTGATCAAGCTGGTGAATGTCATTTACAAGATTTAGGATATTCTCATGGAGCCGCAACAACGCGTTACGAATTTCCTCGTAGAGAATTTGAACGCATTGATATTGGCAAATATGTTCAGTTACATATGAACCGTTGCATCATGTGTTTTCGTTGTGTAAAGGTTGCTGATCAGTTAACTGATAATCGTGTGCATGGTGTTATGCACCGAGGCGATGCTGCAGAAATATCAACATACATTGAAAATGTTATTGAAAACGACATGTCGGGTAATGTGATTGATGTTTGCCCAGTAGGCGCGTTGACTGATAAAACGTTCCGATTCAAATCACGTGTATGGTTCACAAAACCAGTTGATGCTAGTTGCGATTGTAAAAAATGCTCAGGAAAAGTTCGTTTGTGGATGAAAGGTGA
>JBIISW010000129.1:0-6891 GCA_044340865.1 Bacteroidia bacterium
TTTGCATTAATAATATTAAAAATAATAAATCGTTGCCAATTTATGGTAAAGGCGAAAACGTGCGTGATTGGTTGTTTGTAGAGGATCATGCAAAAGCCATTGATGTTATTTTTCATAAAGCTGCATTAGGTACAACCTATAATATTGGCGGACATAATGAATGGACGAATATTGATGTGATTAAATTATTGTGCGACATGATGGATGAAAAATTAGGTCGTGAAAAAGGAACCAATCAAAAATTAATAACTTATGTAACAGATAGAGCAGGGCACGACTTACGTTACGCAATTGATTCTACTAAATTGCAAAATGAATTAGGTTGGAAACCATCTTTACAATTTGAAGAAGGCTTATCAAAAACAGTTGATTGGTATTTACAAAACGAAGAATGGTTAACGAACGTTACCTCTGGTGCTTATGCAAATTATTACGAAAAGCAGTATAAATAGTTTATATATAAAACTAAAAAGCACCAATGATCATTCATTGGTGCTTTTTTTATGAGTAGACTTAAGTTTTATTTATTATACAATTTCTCGCGTTCGGCCTTCACTTGGTCGTTAGCTAAATATTCGTCGTAAGTCATTTTTTTGTCAATAATACCATTAGGTGTTAATTCAATAATACGATTGGCGACTGTTTCCATTAACTCGTGATCATGACTCGTTAATAAAATAACACCTGTATAATCTTTTAAGGCATCGTTATAAGCAATAATACTTTCCAAATCTAAATGGTTAGTTGGTTCATCAAGTATCAACATATTAGGATTAACCTGCATCATACGACTTGTCATACAACGCACTTTTTCTCCACCAGACAATACAGAACATTTTTTTAAAACTTCTTCGCCAGTAAATAGCATTTTCCCTAAAAAACCTCGTACATAACTTTCATCTTTGTTTGATGAATATTGGCGTAACCAATCCATTAAATTCATATCACCAACAAAATATTTCGCATTATCATTTGGTAAATAGGCCTTGTGAATAGTTGTTCCAAACTTGTATTCTCCTTTATCAGCTTTTTCTTCCTCGTTAATAATGTCAAACAAAGCTGTAATAGCTAAATGATTTTTTGCAATAAAGGCAATTTTATCACCTTTAGAAACATTGATATTTACATCTTTAAATAATACACCATCCGCATTTGATTTCGTTAAATTTTCGATGTGTAATATTTGATCACCCGCTTCACGCTCTTGCTTAAAAATAATGCCAGGGTATTTACGTGTGCTTGGCGGAATTTCATCAACAACTAGTTTGTCTAATAATTTTTTTCGTGATGTTGCCTGACTACTTTTACTTGCATTCGCACTAAATCTTCTAACAAAATCTTGTAACTCAAGTCGTTTATCTTCTACTTTTTTATTGGCATCACTACGCTGTTTTAAAGCTAATTGACTCATTTGATACCAGAAACTATAATTACCAGTATAAGTTTTTAATTTACCATAATCAATATCGCATGTGTGTGTACAAACAGCATCTAAAAAATGTCGATCGTGACTAATAACAATAACTGTATTTTCAAAATCAGCCAAGTAATTTTCTAACCAAGATATTGTTTCAACGTCTAAGTCATTTGTTGGCTCATCCAATAATAAAATATCAGGATTTCCAAAAATGGCTTGAGTTAATAAAATTTTTACTTTGTCTTTTCCAGTTAAATCCTTCATTAATTTAAAATGAGATTCAACAGGAATTCCAACATTTGTCAATAAAGTTGCAGCATCACTTTCAGCATTCCAACCATTCATTTCACCAAATTCAGCTTCTAAATCCGCCGCTTTTATACCGTCTGCTTCACTAAAATCTGGCTTAGCGTAAATAGCGTCTTTTTCTTTCATGATTTCATAAAGACGTTTATTTCCCATCAAAACAGTATCTAATACTGTAAATTCATCAAATTCGAAGTGATTTTGTTTCAACACGCTTAAGCGCATACCTGGTAAAATATTTACTTGACCTTTGGTTGGGTCAATATCTCCTGATAATATTTTCATAAAAGTAGATTTACCAGCGCCATTTGCACCAATTAAACCATAACAATTACCAGGGGTAAATTTCACATTTACTTCATCAAACAAAATACGCTTGCCATATTGCAAACTCACATTAGAAACAGAAATCATTTTTTTAAAATTAGGGTGTAAATATAATCAAAAAGAATGATTTAAGAATGACCTGTTTTTAGGTCCTGAATTCAATGTAATTAACAAACTCATACTTAAAACATTATTCAAGACATCTAGATAATTAGAAAAGTAATTCGAACTTTATCACATTAAGTTAAATCTCATTTTATCATGATTATTTTCAAAATATTAAAAAGTAAATATTTTATTGTTATTGTAGTGCTCATTAGTTGGTTATTGTATTTCGATAAAAATGATGTGTTTACTCAATATGAATTAGTTCAAAAGTGCAATAAATTAAATGCCGAAAGAGATTATTACATTGCGGAAATAGAAAAAAATAAATTGGAAATAAATGAATTACAAAATAATTCAAAAAGCTTAGAAACATTTGCGCGCGAAAAATACCTAATGAAAAAAGACGATGAAGACGTCTTTGTTTTTACAACTAAATAGTAAAAAAACGTTAAGCACATTGGCTTAAATTGGTATAAAACATTTTTATGATACCTTTGCTTAAAAACAAAAATTGAAATTTACATTACAACATACAGATCCAAATTCGAAAGCTAGAGCGGGAGTTATTGAAACCGATCATGGTCAAATACAAACGCCAATTTTTATGCCTGTTGGCACGGCTGGAACTGTAAAAGCAGTTCATCAGCGCGAATTAAAAGAGGATATTAAAGCTCAAATTATATTAGGAAACACCTATCATTTATATTTGAGACCAGGTTTAGAGGTTTTAGAAAATGCTGGAGGCTTGCATAAATTTAATGGATGGGATAAGCCAATGTTAACGGATAGTGGCGGATATCAAGTGTTTTCATTAGCAAATTCTCGTAAATTAACCGAAGAGGGAGCGATGTTTAAATCTCATATTGATGGAAGTAAACATTTGTTTACACCAGAAAGAGTCATGGATATTGAAAGAACAATTGGTGCTGATATCATGATGGCGTTTGATGAGTGTACGCCTTATCCTTGCGATTATAATTATGCTAAAAATTCGTTAGGATTAACCCACCGTTGGCTAGATAGATGCATCAATCGTTTTAATGAAACTGAGCCAAAATATGGTTATTCACAAGCATTATTTCCAATAGTTCAAGGTTCTGTGTATAAAGATTTACGTGTTCAATCGGCTGAATACATCGCTTCAAAAAATGCGGAAGGAAACGCCATAGGTGGCTTATCTGTTGGCGAGCCCGCTGAAGATATGTATGAAATGACAGAACTTGTTTGTAATATTTTGCCAAAAGATAAACCACGTTATTTAATGGGAGTAGGCACGCCTATTAATATTTTAGAAGGCATTGCATTAGGTGTTGATATGTTTGATTGTGTGATGCCAACTCGCAATGCGCGTCATGGGTTATTATTTACTCAAAACGGCATCATTAATATTAAAAACGAGAAATGGAAAAATGATTTTTCGGTACTTGATGAAAATGGAACAAGCTATGTGGATAAAGAATATACTAAAGCATATTTACGCCATTTGTTAATCTGCAACGAATATTTAGCTGCTCAAATAGCAAGTATTCATAATCTCACATTTTATTTATGGCTTGTAACGGAAGCTCGAAATCAAATTATTGCAGGAACATTTTATGATTGGAAAAATAAAATGGTAAAACAAATGGCTCAACGATTATAATTACCATTAGTAAATAACCAATGACGAAGTCAAACGAATCATGTTAAAGATATTAGATAAATATATTTTAAAAAAGTTTATAGGAACTTTCGTATTCTCTATTTCTTTAATTCTTGCCATTTTTATTGTTTTTGATATTTCTGAAAAATTACAAGATTTTATTGCAGGACATGTTCCACTAAAAGAAATTGTGCTTGATCATTATCTAAACTTTTTACCATATTATGGTAATTTATTTAGTCCATTATTCACCTTTATTTCAGTTATTTTTTTTACATCTAAAATGGCTAACAATACAGAATTTGTGGCTATTTTTTCCAGCGGCACCAGCTTTAAACGTGTGTTACGGCCTTATATGGTTGGCGCAGCGATTATTACTTTCACATCATTAGTATTAAGTCATTTTGTGATTCCTTTAGCCAATAAAACAAGATTCGAATTTGAAGATAAATACATCAATACAAGTTATCATACCGATGAAATTAATATCCACAAGCAAATTGCACCAAATACGATTTTATATTTATCAAACTATGATAATTCGTCTAATTCTTCTAGTCAAATTTCAATCGAAAAAATAGTTAATAATCGCCAAACGTATATGCTTAAGGCTGAAAATATGAGTTGGGATAGTATTAAAAAAATATGGAAATTAGAGAATGTATTTGAACGAAATTTAATTTTTACGCAATCAGATTCTTTAAAAACGAAGCGTAAGTTTTTATATACAGAAACTCATAAATTTTCGCCAAGTAAAGAACTTAAAATAGATTTCACACCAAAAGACATGATTCGTTTTCAAAGTAAAATTGAGGTTTTACCTTATTTTGAATTGAAACAATTCATCTTAAAAGAAAAACAAAAAGGTTCCAGTCGTATCGAGTATTTTGAGGTAGAAATGTACAAGCGTACAGCTTTTCCCTTTGCTACATTTATACTAACGATCATAGCTGTTTCGTTATCTTCTCGAAAAATAAGAGGTGGTGTTGGTTTACAAATTGCACTTGGTTTAGTTTTAAGTTGTATTTACATTCTTTTTATGCATATTTCAACGACTTTTGCCACTTCAGGCTTAGCACAACCGCTTATTGCTGTTTGGATTCCTAATTTTATTTTTTCATTCATAGCATTTTATTTATTTAAAAAAGCACAACAATAATGATGACCGCGATTAAAGATTATTTTAGTAAACATCCATTACGCTCAGCTATTTTCTTAGGTTTATTTGTTCGATTAATGGCGGTTATTTTCTCAAAAGGATTTGGCTTTTTTGACGATCATTTTTTAGTGATTGAAGCGTCTCAATCATGGGTAGACGGAACAGATTATAATAACTGGCTTCCTTCCGATACCGATCCTACAAGGCAACCGCAAGGACATCCTTTTTTTTATGTAGGAATTCATTATTTTATTTTGAAGTTTTTAACTACATGTGGCTTAACTGATCCACAAGGAAAAATGTATGTCATTCGATTTTTACACGCATTATGGTCTCTTTTAATTGTGTATTATGGTTTTAAAATTGCCCTTAAAAAATCAAATTTAAAAGTTGCCTCTTGGGTTGGTCTAGCATTAGCATTATATTGGTTTGTTCCATTCCTGAGTGTTCGTAATTTGGTTGAAACAGCATGCATTCCGCCTATGATTATAGCAACTTGGCTCGCTATTAAAAATGATGGAAAAACTTCAAATTTAGATGCCTTTTACATTGGAGCATTATTAGCTATTTCATTTTCGCTTAGATTTCAAACATCTATTTTTGCAGCAGGTTTCGGTTTAGCTTTATTGTTATTAAAGACGCCATTAAAAACATTGCTTGTCGTTTTTTTTGGATTTGTTTCCATAGTAACAATTACGCAAGGAGTTGGTGATATTTATTTTTGGAAAAAACCATTTGTCGAATTTTTAGCTTACGTTCAGTATAACATTGATAACGCTAATAATTACGGTGTTGATGTTTGGCATATGTACATTTCTATAGTTTTAGGATTATTAATACCGCCATTAAGTATCTTAGTTTTTATGGGTTACTTTAAAAATTGGAAAAAAGAACCTATCTTATTTTGGCCAACGTTTTTGTTTTTTGCTTTTCACACTTATTTCCCTAACAAACAAGAGAGATTTATTTTACCAGTAATTCCGTTTATAGTTATTTTAGGCTTTATTGGCGCTTTCCAAATAATCACAAAATATAATTGGGAATCAAGAAAGTGGTTAAGAAATATATTTATTTTCTGTTGTACCTTAAATTTCATATTGCTTCCAGTTCTTACTTTATCCTATTCTAAAAGAAATAGAGTGGAAGCTATGTGTTATATAGCAAATAAAAAAGATTGCGTTAGAATCATCATAGAAGATTCGAATTTAAACGATTTCACGATGCCGCCACAGTATTATCTGCAGAACTGGACATCGGTTTATGGTATAACTAAAAACTTCACACCTGATAGCATGTTATATCATTATAGTAAACTTCCTATTAAAGAAAGACCTAATTATGTTGTCTTTATGCAGGCAGAACATATTAATGAACGTGTTGACTCATTGAGGAAACGATTCCCTTCGTTGAAATACTTAACTACTATTGAACCAAGTTTTATTGATAAGACGATGCATTATTTAAATCCAGTCAACGACAATCAGACGACTTATATTTACAGGATAGAAGAATTAGAGTCTGAATAAATAAAAAATCAAGAAAAATTAGCAAGTAAAGAAAAAAGCCTTATTTTTGTAGCCCCGTTATTTGAAGAGAGATAGTTTTAGACTTTAAAGAAAAAAATATTTTTTTTCTTTATTTTTTTGGCGGAATGGAAAAGAATACTTACTTTTGCATCCCGTTAATTGAAAGAGCTATTTTAGAGAGCTATAAAAAAAGTTTATTTTAAAAAAGATTAAATAATTTTAAAATAAATTTGGTGGAGTGAAAAAGGATTTGTACTTTTGCACCCCGCAATTGAAAAAGCGGACGTTCATTAAGAGATTGATTATTGTTTTAGAGATAAAATAGTAATGGATATATAAAATTCATTTGGCATAATAGTCAAGTAAGTTCTTTGAAAAAATTGAAACCAAAAAAATGTAGCAGGTA
>JBIISW010000131.1:0-6833 GCA_044340865.1 Bacteroidia bacterium
TTGGCTCTAACACGGCCATTAGCACGGTAGTTGTTAATGCATCTCCAATCATTGCAGTCAATAGTGGATCCATTTGTTCTGGAAAATCATTTACTATAATACCAACTGGCGCATTAAGTTATACTTATTCTGGTGGTTCAGCAGTTAAAACTCCAACTACAAACACAACCTATACAGTTATTGGAGCAAGTGCTGCTGGATGCACAAATACAGCTGTTAGTTCAGTTACTGTTATTGCCAAACCAACTCTAATTGTTTCAACTTCAAATTCTTTAATTTGTCTCGGTAATAGTGCTGTATTATCGGCATCAACTTCAGCAACAACTTATACTTGGAATACTGGCGCTACAACTATGTCAGTTTCTGTTTCCCCCACATTAACATCGACCTATAGTGTTAATGTTTCTAATGCCGCTGCCTGCGTTTCTTCAGCTACAGTTATGGTAATAGTAAATACATGCACAGGGATTGATGAAGTATTTTCTAATTCTAATTCAATTTATCCTAATCCAAATAATGGAGAATTTACACTTGAATTAAATGAAACTACTCAAGTTATTATTACTAATATTTTAGGAAGTGTTTTATTAAACTCAACTTTAAATACTGGCAAACAAACTCTTGATATTAAAAATCATGCTAATGGTATTTATTTCGTTCAGTTGATTATAGATAGCAAGCGACAAACTATTAAATTGATAAAAGAATAATTTATTTAGTTTCAATAAAAAAAAACGATAATCTAATTTTTATTAAACGTGAAAAAAGCCTTTCAGAGATGAAAGGCTTTTTTTGTGCTTGTTTTTTTTACGTCCGTTAAACAACCATATATCTTTCTTATTTTGCTTGGTAATTGATCCTTGTGTTTAAAAATTTAACACCCTTAAAAATCAGAGCTTTAAGAGTTATTAACTATGTGCAATATAAACACCTTATCGCTTACATTCGTTAAAGAAGCCTGTCATGAATTATTTAAATCAACTACATTCAAAACCAAATAATCAATTAACCTTTGAAAATTATTTTAATAGTCAGATCAATGTATTGCAATTGCAATCAATGATAGATGAAGAAAATCAATTGCTAGTTTTGTCTGGTAAAAGTGGAAGTGGCGTTACCCATCTTTTAAATGCAATTTGTCATGATTATATCCGTCAAGGGAAAAATGGCATTGTTATATCTATGCAATCCATTTTGTATATTGCTTCTTTATTAAAAACAGATGAAGATGTTTTTATTTTTTTTAATCACATTTCGAAACAGAATGTTATTGCGATAGATAATTTACAGTATATATTCAATAAATCTAAAAAGCAGCTATCGTTCTTTTTACAAATTATTCAGTTCGCCCATTCAAGCCATGTTAAAATTATACTTGGTTGCAGTGATTTAAAAAAAGACATCACGAAGTCAAAAAAAATAATGAAGGATATTCAATTCCAGCGGATTGAATTAAAAGATTTAAGTAGCTACGATGTTTTTAAAGCATTGAAAAATTTATGTAGTATGGAAGATCAAATTTCAGACGGCTTGTTGTATGCTATTTCAGGATATAATGGATCGATTAAGCAACATGTTCATTGTTTAATTGCTATTCGATTTAATCCACTATTTAAAACAATGGCTTCTAAAAATTTATCGATATCTGATTTTGATGACTTATTTCAAATTAAATCGTATTTCCCTACGCAGCAGTTTAGAAAATGTTTTTATCAAATGAGACTACCTTTTATGCAACAAGATATGCTAGTTAATACAAAATAAGTTCACGGTAAAATTTTAAATTATTTCTATAAATAATGGTGATGAATTTTCACTCAACTTAAATTCTTAATTATAGTTTCATGAACCGAAAAGCTTTTATTTTCAGTTTTCACAAAGGTCATCGTTGAAGAACCTGCAACAGATTTGTCATTAATGAAGCTTGTTTGCTCATTCGTTTCTTTTAAAGCAAGCTTATATAGCAATGGTAATTAATATTCGAAGCTTGTTAAATAATTTGTAATTTAACTTCTTAATTAACTATTTTTTTATAACCTATATTCTAATTTACTGATTTTACTTAACACTATTTTTTGAGGTTTCATGAAATCATTGAATTAAAATATGGATGTATGATGACATTTCTGTCTTTTTGTTGTATCGACTAATTATTGATTAATTAAGGCAAATTAGATTAAAAATTAGTTAAACTGTAAATTTCATTTTGATAACGATTTGCTTAAATGAAAAGTCATTTTTATTTATATTTTTACCTAAATTTAAAAAATGACTGCTATTTAAGTCCTTGATTTCATTATGTGAATGATGCTTTTAAGTATATTGAATCGCAGTACTAAAAATAGTAAATAGTTGTAATGAATTATATCCATCGTATTGTTTTATGTTTTTTAATCTGTGTTGTTTCGCAGGCCAAATCTCAAACTTTAATTATTAATGAAGTATCTAGTGGAGTCGGCGGATCTCTTCAAGAATATGTTGAATTATTAGTAGTTGGTACGCCAAGTTGCTCAGGCACGCCATCGCTTGACGTTCGCGGCTTTTACATTGACGATAATAATGGTGCTCATGCCTCAGGCACAGGAACAGGCATTGCTCCGGGATGTGTTCGATTTTCAAATAATTTATTTTGGTCAAATATACCAATCGGGACCATCATTTTAGTTTACAATGATGCTGATTTCAATACAAGCTATTTTCCAGCATTGAATGACCTTTCTATGACTGATGGAAATTGTAAATTAGTAATTCCTATTAGTAATTCAACACTTTTTGAGGGTCATCCAACATTACCAAGTGCTTCAAGTTCTGCATATCCAACGACTGGTTTTACACCTGGAGGTAATTGGAATGATATTGGCATGGCTAATGGAGGGGATTCTTTTCATACTGTTGATGCAGCTGGAGCTATAATTTTTGCAGTCAGTTATGGAAATAATAATCTAGCCACCAATATTTATTTTGCAGCAGGGCAATCTGGAAAAGTTATTGCAAATACTAATGTAACCAATACGGTTTATACACTACAATCTAATTGGATCAATACTGGTGTCGCCTTAGGAGAAACTCCAGGCGCACCCAATTCGCCAGCTAATGCAGCATGGATTAGTTCTATGAATAATTCGTGTACGTCTGTATCAAGTATGTCAATCACAACCACTTTTACAAACGCTGCTTGTGCTTGTAATGGTATTGCTGCAGCCAACGCAACTGGTTCGGTTGGAAGTTATACATATGCATGGTCTAACGGTCAGGCCACTCCAACGGCGACCAATTTATGTGCTGGTGTTTATACTGTTACTGCTACTTCATCCGCCGGTTGCACCGCTACAACTACAGTCGCCATTTCTAGCTCCTCGTCGATTACAGTAAGTGTCGCTTCACAAACTATTTGTCCAGGAAATTCAACTATTCTAACTGCCACTCCATCTGTTGGAGGGGGTTCTTACTTGTGGCTTCCAGGTGGACAAACTACACCAACCATTTCAGTTTCTCCATTAACCGCTACCACGTATTCGGTAGGTTATTTATCTTCTGTTTGCACTGCCTCAACTACAGCATTGGTTTCAATTAGTTCTACATTGGCATTAAGTGCTAACTCGCCTACCATATGTTCTGGGAATACAGCTACTTTAACAGGAACTGGGGCAACCACTTATAGTTGGAGTACAGGAGCTACAACAAATACGATAACGGTTTCTCCTATTGCAACAACAACTTATACTTTATTTGGATCAAATGCCAGCGGATGTACAAATACAATTGTCGCAACCGTTGTTGTAAATGCTTCACCAACTGTTTCGGTTAATTCGCCAGCTATTTGTTCAGGACAAACAGCCACCTTAACAGGTTCAGGAGCAACGACGTATAGTTGGAGTTCAGGAGCAACAACAACGTCACTAACGGTTTCTCCTATTTCAAATACAAATTATACAGTTACTGGAACTATAGCAGGATGTACTAATACGGCTGTTGCTAATGTGGTTGTAACGACCGCATTTACTTTATCAGTTAATAATCCAACTATTTGTATTGGTAATACGGCTACTTTATCAGTTAGCGGCGCTAATACTTACACCTGGAGTAATGGTTTTTTAGGAACAACGCAAACCGTTTCCCCAACAAGTAATACCAATTATACCATCAATGGAACAAATGGAAGTTGCACGGGTTCTTCAACTGCCACTGTATTTATAAATGCATTGCCAAACATCTCAGTTAATATTCTTACCATTTGTGCTGGTCAATCAGGTACCTTAACAGCAACGGGTGTAAGCACCTATACTTGGAGCACTGGTGTTAATACCAATTCAATCGTTGCTTCTCCAACAGTAACCTCCACGTATACAGTTTTAGGAACTAATTCATCGGGTTGTACAAACACTTTAGTTGCCACACTTTCTGTTACTCAATTACCAATCATTACTATTAATTCACCATCTATTTGTATAGGAGAAACCGCTACCTTAACCCCCATTGGTGCTTCAACTTACAGCTGGATGAGTGGATCAACATTAAATCCACTAACGGTTTCGCCTGTTGTAACATCTACCTATATGGTTACTGGTACATTAAGTGGTTGCACGAATACAGCTATTACAACAGTTACGGTTAATACTTTACCCGTTGTGTCTATTAATTCACCAACTATTTGTTCGGGGCAATTAGCTTTTTTAACGGGCTCAGGCGCTTCAACATATACCTGGAGTAATGGTTCGGTTGTTAATCCCCTAACGGTTTCGCCTGTTGCAACTTCAAATTATTCAGTACTTGGAATTTCTTCATTGGGATGCTACGGCATAGCAGCAGCAACAGTTGTGGTAGTTCCAACACCTACCATATCAACCGTTGCTACGCCAACTATTGTGTGTAGTGGAAAAGAATCTGTTTTAAATGCGTTTGGTGCAACAAGTTATACATGGTTGCCTGGCCCAATATTTAATAGTACTGTTTCTGTGATACCTAATGCTACTAGTGTTTACACCGTGGTAGGAACAAATGGAACTTCTCCAAATTTATGTGCTAGCACTCAGATTGTTTTGGTAAATGTTATTCCACAAACCAATGTCATAGCATTTCCTAATGACACCTTGTGTATAGGTGAATCCATTATAATTCGTGCTCTTGGTGGAACTGTTTTTAGTTGGCAACCAACATCAGGCGTTGCAAACCCATCGTCTAATAATACCTCTGTAAATCCAACCACAACAACAATTTATACCGTTACTGGTTCAGTTGGTGGTTTGTGTCCTGGAACGGCAACACTTCAAATTGTGGTGAATCCACTACCCTATGTTTACGCAGGAAGAGATACTATTATCAATGTTGATGAATCTTATGTATTAAACGGCGTCGGGAATGTTCCTGTTGGTTTTTTAGCGCCAACAAGCACTCCATTGATTTGTAATTTTTGTCCTATTGTAGAAGTTAATCCATCAGAAACAACGTGTTACATGTTAAAAGGCGAGAACGAATTTGGTTGTGTTTCTTACGATGATGTATGTGTAAATGTTAAATATGATTATCAAATTTTCATTCCAAATTCATTCAGTCCAAATGGTGATTCAGAAAATGATGTATTTATTCCTAATGGTTACGGTTTAGTGAGTATTCGTTTAGAAATTTTTGACAGATGGGGAGAATTAATTTTCGAAAGTAAGGATGATGAAATTGGATGGAATGGCAAAAATAAGGGTGTCATTTGCGAACAAAATACGTATATTTATCGAGCACAAATTAAAACAGTATACGGAAATACAGTATATAAAGCAGGACACATTTCATTACTTTCGAATTTAAAGTAGTTTTTGATTATTGTGTTTGTGTTTCGTAGATTTTTTGTGATTGAGGATTTATGATAGAGATTAATCAAACTTACACATACGATTTTAAATTTTCTCAGGAAGATGTTACTCTTTTTGCTGAGGTAACAGGAGATAAAAACTTAGTTCATTTGGATGCGGATTTTGCATCAAAAACAGTTTTTAAAAGGCCTATCATTCATGGTATGTTAGGAGCTTCTGTATTTAGTAAAGTTTTCGGAGTGATGTTTCCAGGCGAAGGAACTATTTACTTAAAACAATCTCTTAACTTCTTAAGACCACTTTATGTGGACGTTGATTATGTAGCTGTATTTACGGTTACGGAAGTTATCAGTAAAAAGAATACGGCTATTGTAGAAACAATTGTAAAAAATAAATTAACGGGAAAACTTTGTTTGAATGGCGAAGCTTCAATTATGAATGAAGATAAAATTAAGTAATTTTTTCAACGTTTATGTTTTGCTTAAAATGAAGTACCATTTCCGTATCCAATTTTCACTTTGTTAAACTCCTTTTTTTTCTTTATTTTGTAACCTATTTTAGAACGAATCATGAGAAAAATATTAATTGCAAATAGAGGCGAAATTGCTTTACGTGTAATGCGCAGTGCAAAAGAAATGGGAATTAAAACCGTTGCTATTTTTAGCGAAGCGGATAGAAATGCATTATTTGTGAGGTATGCTGATGAAGCAGTTTGTGTTGGTCCACCTCCAAGTGCACAATCCTATTTACAAGGAGATAAAATCATTGAAATTTGTAAGGAACTTAATGTCGATGCCATTCATCCGGGATATGGTTTTTTATCTGAGAATGCAGATTTTGTTAGAAAAGTAAAAAAAGCTGGCATTACATTTATTGGACCTAGTGCTGAAGCAATGGACTTAATGGGCGATAAATTAAGCGCAAAAGCAACTGCTAAAAAATATAATGTTCCGATGATTCCTGGTTCTGATGGTGCTATTGATGATGTTGTTGAAGCAACACGTTTGGCAAAAGAAATTGGATTCCCTT
>JBIISW010000023.1:0-22130 GCA_044340865.1 Bacteroidia bacterium
TATATTTTCCTAGTAATTCTCTATTATATCGTTGATCAATAAAGAATCCTGTTTTTTGTCCGTTAATAAAATCGATGTAAAATTTGACGTCATTTTCAACCACAATTAAATCGCCTTTTAATTCTCCAAATAAATACTCGTTAGAAATGGAGGCTCCATAATTTGGCGGCAAAGTTTCCGAACTTTTATCATATACGCTTTTTAAAGCATCTCCATAAACTATCGCTAAAGCTTCGGTAATTTCTTTTCTGCATAAATGCATACCAATACTGTGTGCTTGAAATACAATGTGTCCATTGTAAAAATCCATTATTAAACCAGGCATTCCATCGCCCTCTCCAAATACCAGGCGGTATACGTTTGTTTGTGGATTGTTTGCCAAATTTAAAAACTGACGGTATGTAAAGGCTTGATTTATTTTTTTAGTCCAAAATTCAGTGTTAATTTGTTGTTTGCTAAACGATATGATACGAGCGGAAATGCTGGCTTTTTGATATTGTGCCATTCCTAAAAATTGTTCTTTGGCAGAATATATTTCTACAATATCGCCATCTGCTAAATTGGAATCCATGGTTTTAATAGCTCCCGAAAAAATCCAAGGATGAAAGCGTAATACAGGGAATTCTTTCCCATTGTGTAAGGTTATTTTTGGATAAATTGTCATGTAACAAATGTATGGCTTAATTAAGGTTTATTTAAGAATTTTAAAATAAAAATTAACTAAATTTACGTTTCAAATTTATATATTATAGTTTTTACAAAGTATGACAACATCTGAAATAAAGTTAAAAGTTACGGTTGATGAAAATCAATTACCAGTTAAAATTGAATGGGAAGCTCCTGATGCTAAAGAAGGAAGTGTTTGCAAAAGTATGATGCTTGCCTTGTGGGATGAGCATGAAAATAATACCATGCGTATTGACTTATGGACAAAAGAGATGGGAATAGATGAAATGAAAAAGTTTTTCCACCAAAACATTATGACCTTAACTGAAACCTACACACGTGCCACAAATGATGAAGCCACAGCTAAAGAAGTACGCGAATTTATGAGTGGACTCGGTAAAAAAATGGGAGTTTTAGCATAAAATTACTGTATGGCAATAAAAAAGCTGAATAATTAATTATTCAGCTTTTTTAGTTTTCATTTTTTATAAAATTATTTTTGTAAGGCGTCTCTAATTTCAGTTAATAAAACATCTGTACTTGATTGGACAGTAGGTTCTGCAACTAGTTCAGCTTTTTTCATTTTATTCATTGCTTTAATAATCATAAACATTACAAATGCAACAACTAAAAAATCAATTGCAGTAGTAATAAAAGCTCCCCATTGCACCGCAACTTCATTAACAGCTGGAGTTATGACAACGCCACTAGCATCTTTCACTTCTGCAATGCCTTCTTTAATAACAATTTTTTTCTTTGTTAAGTCAATGCCTCCCATAAGTAAACCAACTAATGGCGAAAACATTTTTTCCACAAATGCACTAACTACTTTTCCAAAAGCAGCACCCATTACAAATGCAATAGCCGTGTCTACTAAATTCCCCTTAAGAGCAAACTCCTTAAATTCTTTAATCATTCCCATTTTTATGTGTTTTAGGTTAAATTGTATTTAAGGAATAACTTACATCTTTTGTGCCAAAAAACTAATTATTGTCTAACACTTTTAATAATTCATCTAATTTTGGCGTTAATATTATCTCAGTACGTCTGTTTTTCTTTCTTGCTTCTGCTGTTTTATTTGCATCAATAGGAAAATATTCGCCACGACCAGCCGATGTAATTCGTTTAGCATCGGTACTTGAATTTTGTAATAATATTTTTGTTACTGATGTTGCACGTATCACACTTAAATCCCAGTTGTCTTTGATATCTCCATTTCCTTTCATTGGCACATCATCTGTATGGCCTTCAACTAAAATATTGATGTCAGGATTTTGTTCCAATACTTTCGCTACATTTTTCAATGCTTCTACACCCTTAGGTTCTACAACTGTTTTGCCACTAGCGAATAATAAGGATTCGTCCATACTCACATATACTTTTCCATTTTTTTGAGTAATGGTTAATCCTTTATTTTCGAAATTAAATAAGGCATCTTGCAATTTCTTTTTTAAAGCTGCGGTTGCTTCGTCTTTTTTCTTGAGTACAGATTCTAATTCGTTTACGCGGGCTTCACGAATTTTTAATTGTGCAGATAAGGCATCTAAATCTTGTTGTTGCCTATTTAATTTGGCTTCTATTAAATTTAACTCATCTTGTTTTTTTAATAGTTGTTCTTGTGTGCCCTGCAACTTGCTACTTAATGACGCATTGTCTTTTTCAGAACCCGCTAACATGCGATTGTATTTATCTAGCATTTGATCATTTACAATATTTAATTTTTCGTATTTATTTTGTAATATTCTTAAGTATGAACCAAGCGATGTTGTGTCAGATTTTAGTTTTTTTAAATCTTCACTGCATTCTTTAAGAGAATCTGAAGCCGATTTGAGTTTACTATCAATTTCTTGATTTGCTGTTTTTAAATTAGCAGATTCCGTTTCACAATTCGTTAGTTTTGTTTTTGTTTCTTCTAATATACGTTGTGGAACGCATGAGGAAATGAGAATGCTGAGAATGCAAATTGGATAAAATATCTTTTTCATAGTTAATGTATTTATAACAAATGTAAAAGATTTTAGTCTTCAATTTTAAGACGAATGATTACTTTTCAACACCGCCCCCTGTTAAAAACATCACCGTTATTTTACCATAAAAGTTAGTTTACGAGTAGCGCTTTGTTTAACCGTTGAACTATTAAATCAGCTATTTGAGCAAAATAGGTGTTAATTATTTTAGTTGGATTATTGACCTGAACTGGCATAGCGATTTCCGCAATTCCTGAATTTATTTCTTTCGCATCAAAGGTATAAATGGTATAATGCACTATTATTTTTCTGTTGGAATCGGAACTAAAATCACCAGGAATTGCGTTGAATGATTTAATGTCTAATTCATTCACAAATAAATATAAGTTCGTTTTATATTTTCCAGTTAAATAGGGGACTAAGGTTGCATTTTTTAATTTAGCATTCATGAAACGCGAATCACCATTGGTTTCAACGGTTAACTGACCTTTGTTCATATTTTTATTTTCCTTATCGTTGGATGGTGCTTTGTATTTTTCTTGATTTGGTGTTTTTTGATATTGGTATGCTAGGTATTGGTATATGTTTCCTAGATCTTTTTGAGTTTTTGCAGTGTCTTCCAACATATCAACAACACTCATCGTTCCTTTTAGTTTTTTATACAATTGTTCATTTAAACCATCTCGCATCATGGTTTTTATTTGTTTGGCAGATAACTTTGATTCTTGATTAATTTTTGCATCAATCTCACTTAAATACATTTTATTTTCAAATGGGATAAGCATGATTTTGTTTTTTGATGCTGCATCTCTTTCTGTATTTTTTTTACCTGTATTCATAGTTTTTTCTTGCGCATGAGCGCACGTTACAATGAGAAATAGACTAAGTAAAAAGAAATATTGAATTACTAGTTTCATGTTATATAAGTTGTTTTAGTACTCAAAAAATAAATGGATTATTTAAAGAAATGTAAAAAATCGTTTAAGTTAGCGTACAACATTAAAAATAATAAAAACGCCATACCAACATATTGTGCGTAAGTTAATACTTTAACACTTGGAGCACGACGTGTAATCATTTCATATAACGTAAATACAACGTGGCCGCCATCTAATGCAGGAATTGGTAATAAATTCATGAAGGCCAACACTACTGATAAAAATGCTGTGCGTGTCCAGAATTCTTCCCAAACCCATTCGTTGCCAAACATTTTAGACATCGATTTAAAACCACCAATGTGTTTGTAAGCACCAGTAGACGGTGTAAACATCATTTTAAATTGACGCACATAAGATGCTAACTTATCGTAAGTCATTACCACGCCTGCAGGAAAAGATTCGAAGAAGCCATACGTTTTTCTTTCCACACTGATTACACCAAGCTTTTCTAAATCTTCATTAGATGATGCCATGTGTGCTTCCATTTTACCTTCAGTGCTTACTTTGATTGGAAGCGAAATAGCTTTATTTTCTCTTTCAATATTTAAAGTAATATTTTGCCCTTTAAAATTTGCTAAGTGTGTTTTAAACTCATCATTAAATGTAAAGCGAATAGAATCATTAATGCCCACAATGCGATCGTAAGATTTCAATCCACTTTCGCGATTTAAAGATGTTTGTGGAAATTCTAAAAACACGGCTGGTCCACGACCAGAAATAAAATTAATGTTTTCGGTTTTTGCAATTTGATCTAAAAAATCTTTCGGTAATTTTAATTCAATCGTTTTGCCTTCTCTTTCTAATTGAACTGTTTTCCCCGTTAAAATATTAATTCGTAAATCATCGAAATAGGTTATTGGCTCGTTATCCACCGAAATAATTTTATCACCTGTTCTAAAACCAACTGCCATGCCTAAAGAATCAGTGCATTCGATACCGCCTTTTAAACTACTCATCGGAATTTTCTTTTCTCCCCAAGTAAATAATATCATGGCGTAAATAATAAACGCTAATAAAATATTTACAATAATCCCACCAAGCATAACGATTAAACGTTGCCAAGCTGGATGCGCTCTAAATTCCCATGGTTCGGCAGGCTTATTCATTTGTTCAGTATCTAAATTTTCATCTATCATACCTGCTATTTGAACGTATCCGCCCATGGGGAACCAACCCAAACCGTATTCGGTATCGCCAATTTTCTTTTTAAAAATGGCGAAATTTAAAACCCCAGGTAATGGAAATAAAAAATCGAAGAACAGATAAAATTTATCCACGCGTATTTTAAACATACGTGCTGTAATAAAATGTCCAAATTCGTGAAGTAAAATAAGCAACCCTAAACTTGCTATAAATTGTGCTATTCTGATAAATGTTTCCATTAGGTGTTTTTATTTTTTAATTAATTCGCTAGTTAAAATTCGTGTTTCTTTGTCGCATTGAATGTAATCATCGATGCTTGGTGTTTTTATAAACGGCATTTTATCAATCGCAGAAGCAATGATATCACTCATTTGTAAAAAGCCAACTTTATCTTCTAAAAATGCTTGTACTACTATTTCGTTAGAGGCATTTAACACACAGGCTGTGTTTCCGCCTTTTTCCATAGCCTTATAAGCTAATGCTAGATTTGTAAATGTATCAGTGTCCGCTTTTTCAAAGGTTAAATTTGGGTAATTTAAAAAATCAAAACGAGGGAAATTATTTTTGATTCGTTTTGGATACGTGAATGCATATTGTATAGGCAATTTCATATCAGGTACACCCATTTGCGCTTTCATACTACCATCGGTAAACTGCACCAAACTATGCACTATACTTTGTGGATGAACAATCACATCAATTTGATTGGGCTTTAAATTAAATAACCATTTGGCTTCAATGACTTCTAAACCTTTATTCATAAGACTTGCCGAATCGATGGTAATTTTTGCGCCCATCACCCAATTAGGATGTTTAAGAGCTTGTTCTTTCTTTACGGATGCTAAAAATTGTTTGTCTTTTCCTCTGAATGGGCCGCCACTTGCCGTTAAATAAATTTTTTCAATCTCATTATCAAACTCGCCAGGCAAACATTGAAAAATAGCTGAGTGTTCCGAATCAACGGGATAAATATTAACCCCATTGTTATAAGCCATTTTAGTAATAATATCGCCAGCTACAACTAAAGTTTCTTTATTAGCTAAGGCAATGGTTTTATTGTATTTGATGGCATTGATGGTTGATGATAAGCCCGCATAACCAACAATAGCAGCCAACACCACATCAATGGTATCCATTTCTACAATTTGCTCAATGGATTTTGAACCCGCATATACTTTTATATCATGCTGAAATAAAGCGTTTTTTACTGTTTCATATTTACTTTCATCACCAATTACAACCGCATTGGGTTTAAACTCAATGGCTTGTTTAATCAACAAATCCGCATTAGAATGCGCTACTAAAACTTCAACTTCAAAATGCTGAGGATTTTCTTTAATAACTTCTAAGGCTTGTGTACCGATGCTGCCGGTACATCCCATAATAGCAATACGCTTGGGAGTGATTTCTGTATGTGATGTGTCTGTCATAAAAGGCTTGTAAAAATGCGAAAAATTTAGCGATTTAAGAAATATAATTTTTGTGGGCTATATTAGACAATCATAATACGGAATAGGCTTTTAATTGCAAGTATCTCGTTAAAAAAATTGGGTAAATACTTTAGAGCGTGCTATCTTATTTTAAATGGAAATAAAATTTCTAAAATCAGAAATACAGAAAGGACTTACTCTAAAAGAATTAGGTTTGTGATAGCGAATTTTTTTAGGTAACTTGATTCAACACTTAAATTGAAAGTAAATAATCAGAGATTAACTGAGTATTAGAAAATTTGAAAATTTGAACTTCTTCAAATTCACGATTTGATTTTACTTGTGTACGAGAAACTGTTTGAAGGATATTGATAATTTCTTCATTTGCGTTCACAATATCAATTGAAACATTAAGTGTATTTTGCAACTCAATTTTTTCTTTATGAAATTGATCGGCAAATGATCTCGACATAAATTCCACATCTGAAAAATCTAACTCTATAACAGAACATTTAGTATCACACAAAGTATCAAGTAACATCGTAGCAGCCTCTCTTGTATTTAAAAGTTTGCCTATTTGTTCCGCAACTGATATTTGAAAAACCGCTTTCATAATTAATTAAACACTTTGCTGTGATATACAGCGTTTCATATTTACATTAAATTTATTTTTTTGATTTTAGCGTCAAACGATTTTGACTTGAAAAATAATATTTTCTTACCCATAAGTCTTTCACTCAGATATTCAAGTGTTACTAATCCCATTAAATCTGTACGAGCTGTTTGATAAGCAATAGCAAATTGATTTTGTATTTCTTTTATACTATATGCTTTGTCAGGGAAATTAATTAACTCTTTTAAAATTTCTGCTTGTCTTTCGTTTATGTTTTCAAATTTAATTAATGAATAAACACTCTTCTTCTCATCAATTTTTCTTCCAATATAGTTTTGTAAGTCTTGCATTGCAATATGCATCGCTCTTAAATTATAATAAACAAAATAGGTTAAATCATTTTCATCATATTCTGTGTATAAATAGGCTTTTGCATATTTAATAGGTGATTTTACTATTATTCTCGATATACTCAGATATTCAACTAACCAATAACCTTTACTTATTAAATACCAATAAAAAATAGCTCTAGCTGTTCTTCCATTACCATCAACAAATGGATGTATATATCCAATTAAAAAATGCAAAATAATAGCCTTAACTATAGGGTGAATAAACGTATCTTTTGTAGAATCACTGTTGGCAAAATCACAAAACGCATCCATCAATTCATCAATTTTCTCAAATGAAGGTGGAGTATAAACAACAGTATCTGTCGAACTATCAACTACATTTACCTTATTATTTATTCTCCAAATGCCCTCATTATCAGAATTTTCAAGCGTTTCTTTTACTATAGTCGAATGAATTTCTTTAATAAGTTCTTTGCTTATTTTTTTATCTTTTAAGTCTGCAATTTTTTTGATAGTTAAATAGTTATTTAAAATCATTTTTTCAGAATGATTCCTTGGCTTTCTCTCACTTTTTAGCATTTCTTTTGCTACTTCCCTTGTTGTGACAGCACCTTCTAATTGACTACTGGCAATAGCCTCTTCCATTATCGAACTTATTAAAAAACGATTCTTATCTTCTGGTGGAATTATTGCCCCTCCTTCTAGTAACCCACCGAGATTCATGTCAAATTCGTGTAAGTATTTTAATATTTTAGAAGTAGAATTTATTTTAAATTGAAAATCAGAATCTTTACATATTGCAATGTTGACTTGAGATTTAGCACGAAGTAATTTATTATATATCCAAAGAGTTTTAGAATCTACATTCCAAGCTTCTGTTTTATATTTGAATTTATCCCAATAAGGATAGTCTCCACCATCTAATTGACTTAGCTTTTTATTTATTTCTATATTTTTAAATAGCTCTAACATCTTCTCAATAGGTAAAGCATCGTGTTTTATGCTAGGAGGTAGTTCAGGTAGTTTCATTACTGTATTATTAAAAATCTACTAATTATGACAAAATTAGTAATTATTAGTTGATATACAAAATCTACTAATAATTACATAATTAGTAGATTTTGATGTAGTGGCTATAATCTAAATAAATTTAATCTATTATAAATCAACTATTTAATACTCTTCCCTTAACTAGCGTTCTATTCTCTTCACTCAAATGTTCTATTCCAATATAGTCACGTAAATCGTCAAGGATTGTTAAATTAATATCTATCAACTCCATTTTAAACTGCTTATTAATTTTTATAGGGTCTTTATATGCAATCGGATTTGTTTTAAAACAGATTTAAAAATATGAGAAGCAAAATTAGTATGTTGCCGCTGGGATTTGCATTATTACAAAATTTTCCGTGTTAATAATATTAAACTTCGCTTTAATCCATACATCAATAATGACAGAGTTTTTGATTCTGGTTAGAGCTTCAATTTCAGTTAAAGTATTTCCATTGTCATCTAAGAGCCAATGTTCTTTATTTTGATTTAATTTCGCAAATGCAACTTCTTCAGTAATTGAACTAACTTCGACTTCTATTTGTTTGTTCTGCCATATTTGATTTTCATAAATTTCTGCACTGAAAGAATTGTAGAAATCTGCCACAATTAATTTATTTTTCAATAATTCATTAAAAGTAGAACATACTGGAATATCACCGAATGTGCCAATGCAGTTGAAACCTTCAATAGCAGAGGTCATTTTGAATTTATTAATGAATTGACTGTTAGAAAGAAGTTGCTGCTGATAGGCGTACTCTCCTGAAAGTATAATTATTGTTGGTTCTACTCCCTTTAAGTTCAAATCATTTATAGCCTCATTTAATGCGGTTATTAAATCGTCTTGTTCATCTATTTCTTTTGATTTGATAACTAGGTCAAAGAATGTATTATCAAATAAACTACTTAAATTTGTTGCCATCTCTTCAATACCATAGATATGCTGATGGTTTTCATCTGTGAACAAGGTTTTGGCATTGTGGAAAAACGTTTTTGACCCGAAACGTGTCAACTCGAGGTTTTCTTCTGTAACAGGTATTTCGCTATTGAAATAATTAAAAAGTTGCTTGGCAGCTGAACTGTTTAACCACGTATTACCAATGAGTGCTTGAAATGATTGTACTTTTTCTGCAGATAGTTTCAAATCTGCTATAGTAGCCTCTTTTAAACTAATATGTCGTCGTTGAAGCTGAGCAAACAAAGACGTTATCATTTGAGACCTCTCAGAAAAAACGCCCAAATTTTCACACGCGATAATATTTTTCCATTTATCAAAGTTGTCTTTAATTAATTCTAACCTTCCTTTTATGTTATCATAAAGAAAATAGTACCTATAATCGTCTGGAATATCTTCAAAGTTTGAAGTTATGAGATGTGGAGACCTCAAGAGGTAAATAATCAAGCCAATAGTCATCCATTCTGTCACTTGAGGTGGTGAATAAACTACACCCTCAGGTCTTTCAATATAATCCCATTCTCCGACACCAAGATAATTTGAGCGGTTTTCGGAAGAAAATTCTGAATAGTCTTCTATTAGTTCGCTAAGATTAGTATACTTTTCATGTAGTTCACTAATATTCATTGTAAGTTCATTTAGCTCATACCTATTTAAATAGTAAAGATAAAATAGCCATGAGCTAATAGCAAAAGAGCTCTGAAAATGGAGAATCACATTGAAATTATTGTACTTAGTGTCCTCTAATAGTTCGATTGCTTCGATTTTTTTATTCGCTTTCTTTAAAGCTTCTGCTTGGAAACGTAAATTCAAAGAAGTCCTTTCATATGACCTATTAATTTTTTTGAACTCTTTTAAAAAGAACCTAGTGTCTGCTGCTTGCGAGTATAGTATTGATCTATGAATTAATTTTAAATATGTTTGATAAGTCAAATAATAGAGTTGATTTTCTGTTTTGGTAACTTTTGGTATGTTGTTATTATTTCTAAAACTTATTCCATAACTTAACGTGGACAATAATTTTTGACTAATTCTTTTTCGAATCTCATCTTTGAATTTAGGGTATTTGTCATTTGTTAACTCATAAGACCATATAGGGAAATCCATAAGTTGATTATAGACGGCCGTTGAATTATTGAAAATACTTCCATTCAATGTTTTAAAAACAAAATCTAATATTTCATTAACGCTTTCCTTGTTATTCTTTTCCAGAGCGGCCACCAAACCTTTGTACAATTGAATTTGTAAGCCATTTATAACTTCTGATTTAATTTCAGTATCTATCGGGAATATTGAATTCATTTTTTCTCAAAGGTTGCAAAGTGTTCAAAATAAAAGCGATATAATTCGTCATAATTATCAAGTGTCATCTTAAGAAACTTCAAGTCATTCGAACTGGCGTGCATTTTGATTTTTTCTAATAGATTTTCCTTTCCTTCAAAGAAGAGATGGTTTCTATCAGAAATTTCTTCGACTAAAATATTATCGTTTATGTATGATTCAATTGACTGTTTTTGCTTCACAATGTTGGAAAACGAGATAATTTGTTTTGGTTGATTTTCTGACATATATTGATTTAAATGAATTGGATGAAACTCTAATTCGCTGCTTAAATTTGGATATTGATGTATATTTTTTAAACAGCTTTCAATATTGTTAAGATTCATATCTTTTATAATGGAAGGCTTTTTAGGAATGATGCGATAATGATTTGTGTTTTTAGCTTGATACGAAGATTTGATTATTTTACCGTACTTTTTAAATTTTTCGTAAAGGATTTTCTTGCTGTAATTCTCGAGCTTTTCGTTATAGATTAGGTGCTTAGCTTTAATGTATAAATCTTCTGAAAATAAGCTATAAAGATATTGAGGATTAGTTACTCGAATTAGTTTACTAAAAAGGTAGCCAATTAATATGAGTATTGTAAGCATTAAACAGATTCCCATAAAAATACTGTTTTTGAACTGCAATGGATTTAATGAATCTCTGAGAAATGAAACTATAAGTAATATTGAAATCGTACTTAAAATTAAGTAGATAATTGGATACAACTTTGTCTTTCTAAAAAGTAAATCAATAGACTCTTTATTCTTAGCAGCTAGATTTGTTATAAGAAATCCAACGACTACAAGAGTTATGCTTGTTATTGCAGCTATATTACTAATGCGTTGATCTATTATGACGCTTAAAGTTGAGGCATCTTTAAATTTAAGGTAGCCAAATAAATTGAAGTCGATACCAATGAAGCATAAAGACCAAGCAATAATAATCAAAAACAAAATGTATCGCCATGATTTATAGTCCGTAAGTTTTTCTTTCCATAATTGTTTAAACATATTATGCCTTGAATTATAAAGAGAAATGTCTTCTTCTTTAATTTTTTGTTTGGTCAAAAAAAGAAGTGAAGACCTTTTTAAGAAATAGAAATATATGCTCTTTTGACTAATTTTCATTGTTAGTTGCTTTCAACAATTTTAATTTCTTCATCCGTTAAATCATAAAGCTTATAAACCATTTGATCTATTTCCTTATCAGTAGCATCAATTTTTGTTTTTAGTTCTAAGGCTTTTTTTGATTCTGTATTAAAATACTCTTCCCATTCAGCTTCATCAGATAAAGACAACTTAATTTTCTTTTTTGCTAACTCTTTAATAAAATCAGAATATGAATGTAAATACCAATCTTCCAATTTTTTCGGTAAGCTATCTAAATTAAATTTTCGTTCAATACTTCTTTGAAATTTTAGAGATTGAATTTGAAGTTCTCTATTTAAAGTCAGCATTGAGTCTGCTTTTTGAACAAATACTGATTGCTTTTCTTCTTCAATCTTTAAAATTGGTAGATTTCTTATTTCGCTCAATGTTGTTTGGCGAAAATCATCTTTAGTAGCAATAGATGAAGTATTAACATATAAATATGAAATAAATTTACTTGCAAGTACTGAAAGAACGTATTTCGGGTTAAAGTCTTTATTTGTAATTATAAATGGGTTAACATCTTTTTTAAATACTATTTTGTTTTCTGTATAGGAAACAGTCAACCGGTCTTGTCGATTAATTAATCTTCTAAATAATATTTTTGGCGTTGCTTCGTAAAATTGAATTAAGGATTGCTTATCACTCATATCAGTATAGCCAATTTTATCTTCTAAAAAAAGATATTGATAAACTTGTCCTTCAACCAAATATGGATACAGACTTTTATTATCTGTATTTTCAGGTAAAATTATAAATCTACTAGGAGACAATCCTTGAGTAGATATTGAAATTTCTCCTAAATTAACTGAGCCTTTTTGTTTTTTAAATTTACTATATAACGATTGTGTTTCTGTATTTAAAATAATACGCCAATTTGATTTATCTATTGTAGATTCTTCAACTGACTGAAATTTTATATTCTCTAATGCTTTTAAAGGAAAGTTCTTTTCAAAACAATATATGTTGTATGATTTTCCACTTTCTTTATTTTTAATAATAACAATACCTGTATCAACATAAGCACCTTCAAAAACATTAAATGGAAGATTTATTATTTCTGTTAAATCATATTTTTTAAATAAATACTCTCTAACTTTCGAATAATTTTCTCCTGTTTGCCAAGTAACAGTAGTTATAAACCCTAGTTTTCCATTGATCTTAAGTAAGCTCAAAGCCATTAATTTAAAAATTACAGAGGTATCATATTTTCTTTCTAATACACTATAAGTTTTTTTGTAAAAAATTTTTTCAATATCGGAGATATTTTCTAATCCAACATAAGGCGGATTACCAATCACCACATCAAAACCATGTTTTTTTTCTTTCTCTGGTTTGTATTTAAATTTAGGTTCATGAAACTCGTTATATAAACCATAACTATCATCTTTGTAATCACCTAAACTATCTTTGGTTGCGTATATATTTGCTGCTCCTAAACGAGTTTCTACATTCACGTATTTTTTATCATGCTCTGTATTTTGAAACACTTGCGGAAATTCTTGTTCCCAATTAAATGCTTTATCGCCTGCTACTGCAACATCATCAATTAATGAATTACCACATTTAATATTGCTATTTAAATCGTTTAATTTACGGTTTGGTTGTGCGGTGCGTAACCATAAGGATAGTTTAGCTATTTCAACAGATTCTTCGTTTATATCAACTCCAAATAAGTTGTTTTCTAAAATACTTCCTTCCACATCGCTCAATACTAATGCATCGCCAAATAATTTAGCTTGTAGTTCGTCAATGTATCTGTGTTCGGTAATTAAAAAATCGAGTGCTTGGTTTAAAAATGCACCTGAGCCACAAGCAGGGTCGCAAATGGTTAATTGCAATAACCAATTACGGTATTCATTTAATGTATCAGTTAAAGCCTGTGTTGTTTTCTTTTGGCGTTTTTTATCAATGGTATAGTCGCTTTCTGTTAGTTGTAATGCTTCCTTTTTTTCAAGGCAAAGCTTACCAACAGTATTATCAACGAT
Organism: Bacteroidia bacterium; assembly: GCA_044340865.1. Lineage (GTDB taxonomy): Bacteria > Bacteroidota > Bacteroidia > B-17B0 > Aurantibacillaceae > UBA4416. The sequence goes on from JBIISW010000023.1 coordinate 13,578, forward strand.
GTATTTGGTAATGTATTTAGGTGTGTAAAACACACCATCTTTTTTACGCTTAGTTTTTGTTTTATCTATTTCCTGTCCTTCAAGCTGTGCTTTTATTTCATCAACATCATTTAATGAGTTTTCGAAAATATGCCCTAGTACGTTTACATCAACTTCACTGGCAAAATCGTAATTACTTAATTTTTCGGTATGTAAAAACAGTAAATCATCTTCAATTTTAATATCGTTTAATAAATCATCTTTTTTAAACAAACCACCATTGTAGGCATAAATTTCAAATTCTTCTTTTTGCTTTGAGGCCGTTTGGCTAAAGGCTGGCAACGATACGCGTGCTCCGCAATCCAAATCATTAAAATAAATTTTGTAACGATCGTACAAAGACACTTCAATGCGCATTTCGCGTAATTGTTGCCATTCTTTATTAATTCTAAAAATTAAATTGGTTGGCAACAACTGCCTATCTTCTGCAAAAAATATGAATAAGAACCTATCTAATAATTTTTGTGATTTTTTAAATAGTTCTAAAGGATTGTATTGTGGATTTAGTTTTACTAAACTGTGGTATAGTTCGCTTTTAAAAACTGAATAATCTTTATACAATTTTTTAGTAATTAAATCTTCTTGGCTAACCGATTCGTCTTTTAATTGCTTAGGCAAACCTTTAGAAATGCTCTCATAAGACAAACAAATGTAAAGCAGTTCAAATTCTTTTTCGGTAAGTGTAAATAAATTAAATTCTAAATAGTCTATGGCATTATCAATGTAAAAACGAATTTTCTCGAAGTTAGATGTGATCACGTATTCGCATTCTGGCTGATTGTTTTTATAACCAAAAGCTTGTGTTTCAATTTTATTTAAATCGGTGGTGTTGGTTCCTTTTAATTCTATAACGGCTTTTACAACATCATTAATAATAATGGCTCCATCAGCCTTTTTGCTATCCTTAACGTTTTTGTATTCGGTTGTTAAATTAAAGTTTGGCGTTGGGTTTTTGGTGTAACCTAATACATTTACAAACAAGTCAATTAAAAATTCGCCTTGGTATTGTTCTTCTTTGCTGCCTCTTATATTTTCTTGTATAATGGCATTATGAAAATGACTTCTAAATTTAGCGTAAGCATCGTGTATTGTTTGCTTATCTAGGTTTTGTTTGTATTTATTGATTACAGAGTTCTGAAAGAAAGGCATATTGTAACAGGTGTTTTTCTATAATTTAAATATAAGAAAAATTTTACTCATCTTCTTTGCCTGCTAATACCACAACGATTTCTCCTTTTACTGTTTTTGCTGTAAAGTGAGTTATTAATTCTTCAACCGTACCTCTTGCATTTTCTTCGTAAATCTTTGATAATTCGCGCGAAACCGATACGTGTCGTGTTGGTGATAAATACTCTTTAAATTCTTCTAACAATTTCACCAATCGAAATGGCGATTCGTAAAAAATCATGGTCCTTGTTTCTTCCTTTAAAGAAAGGAGTTTGGTGTGTCTTCCTTTTTTTTGAGGTAAAAAACCATAAAACACAAAACTATCGCAAGGCAAACCACTATTCACTAAAGCTGGCACAAAGGCTGTGGCGCCTGGTAATGTTTCAACTTGAATGCCGTTTTTAATGCATTCTCTTACCAATAAAAAACCTGGGTCAGAAATGGCTGGTGTGCCCGCATCGGATATTAAGGCAATGGATTGATTAGAAGAAATCATGTCTACAATTTGTTTCACGGTTTCGTGTTCGTTGTGTGCATGATAGGAGCGAAGTGGTTTTCCAATTTTAAAATGACGTAACAAATGAATGGAATTACGTGTGTCTTCAGCCAAAATTAAATCAACAGAATTGAGTACCGTAATGGCTCTGAAAGTCATATCTTCTAAGTTTCCAATGGGAGTTGGAACGATGTAAAGTTTTGGTGTCATTATTTCTTATTCTTTTAAATTTATATTTTTTTATTTCTTTAACTTCTTTTTTCTTGAAAAAAAAGAAGCAAAAATTCAAGACGAAAGACCAACTCCAATTCTTTTTTCGCAAAGACCCTTCGCGATACCGCCAAAAAAATTGTAGTTCGCTCTCTTTCGTCAAAGCCTACCGCACCATTACTAACGTATGATAAGTGTTGTTTTTTATTCGATTCATTTTTATTCTTTTAAATTTATTTTTTCATCACCTGTTTGATAAGGCAAATACGTAAATATAAACTGAAACATTTCTTCAGTTGATTTCATGCTTTTTATGCCATCACCTTGTGTTACTAGTTTTGGCGGACTGTTTGGATTGTTTGGATTTTTGTTGGTATTATCAAAGGTTCCAAAAACGTTGATGGTTGTTCCTTTTTCAATTTTTATAGGATGTTCGAAGGTGTAATAATATTGCCATTTAAAATCCCATTTATTTATTTTAATGAGAGGAATAGTGTCTCCATTTGGTTTGATAGCAAAGGCCCAAAATGTTTTGCCTAATAAGTGCATGTGTGGATTTATAGATAGCATTGAAATATCTGCATCTAATGTTGCTGTGGTGGTAAAGGTTTGAATTTGGTTCGGTTGTAAAATTAATTCGGGCTCAATGTTTGAAATACCAAACGTTCCTAATTGCGTTTCAAAAATAGGACGCTTAGGTTTTGGTCCGTAAAAAATATTGATGTAAGAACTGTCAATCCTATCTTTATTAGTTGGTGCGTAGTGAATACTTTTAATTAAAATACTCGATGTTTTATTGACTCTATAACCACCAATACCCAAAGGATAAGTTGGAGGCACATAACCTGGTAAGTAATAAACGGTGTTTGGTGTGAGTGTTGGAAATGTTCCGTCATCATTTAAAATATTCATTTGCTGATACAATACTTTGTAATCGCTGTATTCATCTATGGCATAGGATAAACCCTGGCTGTTATTTTTTTTAGAATTTGATGAATAGTTAATCAAATGTCCATTAACATGATGTACGAATTTATGGTGTGATGGTACAAATTCAAAGTAGCGCACGAAAGTGTCTTTACTAAATTGCATTGGCATTTTGATGATGTAAAAATAGTCTGTTCCATTTCCCTTTATCGGAACTAAATCTTTGAATCGTATAACGGTATCGGGCTTGTCAAAATAAGAACCTTTATAAAAAGTAGGCGCACTTGGTATTTTTGTAGCATCGCCTAAAGGGGTTTTGTTTTCGACCCAAACTTTTATGGTTTCAATTTCTTCATCCGTCAATATGCGTTCGCCAATAAAATGAGTGTAGGTGGCATCTGCGGGCCAAGGTGGCATGTAGCGTGTTCGTGTAACAAATTTAATTTTATTAGCATATTTTTTTACATCATCGTAATTCATTAATTCAAACGGACCACTTTCTCCTGGCCTGTGGCAAGGCGTGCAATTTTTAAAAATAATTGGAGCAACATCCACAAAGGTTGGGTTAGTGTTGGCCTGTTTTTGAGACGTGTTATTTCTTTCATTGTTGCATGAAGTGAGTAACATTAAACTATAGGCACAAAAAATAAGAATTGATAATTTAGCAGTTTTCAAACAACTAAAATCAAACAATTGTTTTCTGAAATTACTCTTGTACATACACTCTTTTTACACGTGAAGAAATTCCAGTTAATACTTCATAGGGAATTGTTTCCATAGCTAGGGATAATTGATGAAGCTGTTCGTTAGTTTCATAAATAACAACATCATCGCCTTCTTTGCAATTTAGCCCTGTTACATCAATCATACACATATCCATGCAAATATTTCCTACGGTGTGGGCTATTTGATTGTTTATTGAAACACTAAAATGACCGTTACCTAATTTTCTGCTGAATCCATCGGCATAACCAATTGGAATAGTTGCAATGGTTGTATCTTTTGTTATCGTCGCATTTCTACTATACCCAACAGTATCTCCAGCTTTTAGTTGTTTAAGTTGCGATATGCGAGTTTTTAACGTGCTAATATTTTTCAGATGTTGTTTTTCAAGGTGATTAAATCCGATTCCATACATGCCGATACCTAAACGCACCATGTTATAATGAGCTTCTTTAAAACGTGTGATAGCTCCCGAATTACAAATATGTTTTAAGGTGTGATATCCTATGGCGCTTTCTATTTGATGAGCTAAATTATCAAATAACGAAATTTGTGTATGAGTAAAGTCATCAAATGAAGTAGTATCGCTGGCCACTAAGTGTGAAAAAATACTTTTTACCTGTAAACTTTTTTCTCTTTTTAAAAGTTCAATTAATTCAGGAATTTCTTTTTCTTCAAAGCCCAATCGGTGCATACCAGTATCGAGTTTGATATGAATAGGATAGGGCTCTGCAATTGCTTTATTTTGAAGGGCATTTATAAACTCCTGAGCTACTTTAAACGAATAAATTTCGGGCTCTAGTTTATAATCAATTAAATCATCGTAAGAAGATTCCTCAGGACTCATTACCATGATTGGCAAATGAATGCCAGCTTTTCTTAAATCAACACCTTCGTCTGTATAAGCAACAGCCAAATAATTTACGTTGTGATGTTGAAGTGTAAAGGCAATTTCTGAACTTCCTGCACCATAACCAGTTGCTTTAACCATACACATGATGAAGGTTTCATTACTTATTTGTGAGCGGTAAAAATTTAAATTTTGAACGAGACTATTTAAATTTATTTCTAAAATAGTGTCGTGACTTTTTTGTTGAAATTGTTTACTGATGTTTTCAAAGCCAAATCTGCGAGCGCCTTTCAATAATAGGATTGCATTATGAAATTGTAAATTTAGTTGTGTCTTTATATCATTTAAAAAATCAGATGTGTTGTCAAAAAAGTAGCATTCACCTTTAAAGCTAGTTTGTTGGCGAGAAATTTCTTTTCCAATTCCAATCACAACATCTATATTAAAAAATTTGAGTAGGGCCGAAACCTCTTCGTACAATTGTTTTGCATGTTTTCCGGTTTGTTCAATATCAGATAAAACAACTATTTTTTTTCCGCCACGGTGTTGTTGCTTTTGATAATGCAAAGCAATTTCTAAGGAATTAATATCTGAATTATAAAAGTCGTTTATTAATATGCAATTATTATTAGCCAATTTTAATTCTAATCGCATTTCAACAGATTGCAAATTTTGCATTCTGCTTTCAATTATGGCGTTAGGAATTGATAAATGTAATAAGGTCCCCCAGCAAGTAATGACGTTGTGAATGCTCGCTTTATCAGTGAAAGGAATGGATATGCTATATGTTTCTTTATTAAAAATACCAGTAATTTTAGTGGCATGTAAATTAGAATCTATTTTTAAAATTTGGAGATTAGCACTTTCTTCTTCCGAAATGATAAATGCGTTTTTTGCATATTTATGTATATCGTTTAATTGAGCATAAATAGATAATGCATTAATGATCGTTATATCACACTGTTTAAATAAAATTAATTTTTCTTTGAGTTTTACACTTGTGTCTGCAAAGCCTTCGTCGTGTGCTGTGCCCAAAGAAGTTAAAATTCCGATAGAAGGTTTTATAATTTCTTCTAGCAATTTCATTTCTCCTATTTCGGAAATGCCAGCTTCAAAAATAGCGAGGTTGTGTTGATTATTTAATTGCCAAACCGATAAGGGAACTCCTATTTGCGAGTTAAAACTTTTTGGACTTCGGCAAATAGTATAATCGTTTTTTAGTAGTTGATATAGCCATTCTTTTACAATCGTTTTCCCGTTACTACCAGTAATACCTATGGTTGGAATATTGAATTGATGGCGATGATAGCTTGTTAATTTTTGCAGTGCAGTAAGGGTGTTGTCAACTATTATAAAACAGGCATCAGAAAATGGTTTGCAATTTTCGGGAATGTAACTAACTAAAAATGTTTTAACGCCACTTTGATATAGATGAAAAATGTATTGATGCGCATCGTTTCTTTTAGAAATAAGTGCAATAAATAAGGTATGGCTCGGTTCAGTTAACTGTCTGCTATCAATGAGTAAATGTTTAATGTCATGGTTTGAATGACCAATGCACTTAGCATTTAAAATTTCTGAAATATGTGTTGTTTTGTACAAACTAAAAATGGGTTATTTCTTCTACAAAATAAGTCACTTTTAGGAGATTTCCCAACTTTATTGTTGTAATCTGTGTGATTTACGAATTCGTCTAATCCGCTTTTGTTTTTTTTCAATGATGAATTTTTTGTCGTGGTAGAATCTAGCAGGACCACATTGGCAAAAGGAATCATGAATACCTTGCGGACAATGCTTGAATTTATGAAGTTTTGTAATAACAACAGTATCAATCTTGGTTCTAGGATTTGTACATTGACAAATAAAATTATGAATGCCTCTTGGGCAGTATGCCTGAATCCGTAATTGTTTTATTGAAATTGAATCAAACTGTATGTTGGGATTTGCACACTGGCAAATAAAACCACGATGACCCGCATCGCCACGAGGGCAAATGTATTGTGATGGAATTTCTTGGGCATAAAAAAAACCACTTCCAATTATCGTAAACACTAGTATAATTGAAAGTGGTAATTTCTTAAAAAACATCACTAAGAATTTACTAATAATTTAAACCCTTTTCCATGAACGTTGACAATTTCTACTTTAGAATCGTCTTTCAGAAATTTACGAAGTTTGGCAATGTAAACATCCATGCTTCTTCCATTGAAATAGTTGTCATCATGCCAAATTGTTTTCAGTGCAAAGTTTCTATCTAATACATCATTTTTGTGAATGCACAATAGTCGCATCAGTTCGCTTTCCTTAGTTGTTAGCTTTTGTTCTTTATTAGCAATCATTAACATTTGGTTTTTTGAATTAAAGGCGTAGGTTCCAATGCTAAAAGCTGAATCATCTGCATTATGAACGCGCTGTTTACTACTTCTTCGTAACACGGCGTTAACTCTTGCTAAAAGCTCCTCCATGCTAAATGGCTTAGTGATGTAATCGTCTGCACCAGCATTAAATCCTTCCATGGTATCTTCTTTCATGCTTTTTGCAGTTAAGAAAATGATAGGCACATTTTTATCGGTTACCCTGATTTCTTTTGCAAGTGTAATACCATCTTTTATAGGCATCATCACATCAAGCAACAGTAAATCAAACCCTTGTTTGCAAAATGCATCAAATCCTTTTTTTCCGTCTGTAGCGAGTTTTGTTTCAAATCCTTTGGCTTCCAAGTATTCTTGTAACAAAGTTCCTAAATTAGCGTCGTCTTCTACTAATAAAATTTGTGTTTTTACGTTGTCCATACTCATTTTTTTTAATTAGTTTATTAAATTACTTCATTGTAAGGCATTATTATTTTAAACGAACTGCCTTTTCCTAATTCACTACTAACATTAATTGTGCCATTATGCTTAAAAACGACCGCCTGAACATAACTTAATCCTAAACCAAAGCCTTTTACGTTGTGAACATTGCCTGTTGGCACCCTATAAAACTTGTCAAATATTTTTCGTTGATCCTCTTTACTAATACCAATTCCGTTATCTTTTACGGTAATTTCAATGCCATTTTCTGTATCTTTTGTGGTAATAAGAATCTCTGGTTTTACTTGTGAATATTTTATGGCATTATCTATCAAATTGAAAATAATATTAGTGAGGTGTAACTTATCTGCATTTATAACGTAATTTTTTGCGTTTAATTGTTTACTGATGATGCCTTCTCTTGCATCAATTAAAAGCTGTGTGTTTTGAATGGCAAGTTCTATAATATCATGCACATCGTTTTCTGAGCGCTTGAGTTTAAATTCTCCTTTATCTAATATCGAAGTTTGTAAAATACTTTCTACTAAAATACTTAAGCGTTTATTTTCATCTCTTATCATTTGCATGAAGCGATTTTGCTTTTCTGGAGTTTTAGATACAGTTCCATCTATGAGCATTTCGCAGGCGAGCGAAATAGTACTAATAGGCGTTTTAAATTCATGAGTCATGTTGCTAATGAAATCATTTTTAATATCCGATAATTTTTTTTGTTTTGAAATGGTGGCAATGGTGTAATAAAACGCAAGGATAAGTATGAGAATGACCATGCCTGAAACACATAGCATCAGCCACATTTTTTGGAGTAAGAAGTTTTTCTGATTAGGAAAATGCACACTTAAAAATTGTGGGGTTACATATACATTGTTTGGTGATAAATTAATAGCAAAGAAACACGATACGGAATCGCAGTCCATTTGAGGTTCTTTATAATTACCATTTGTTTTCGAATCACCTAATTTGTTTGAAATAGAATATTTAAAATTTGTGGTAATGCCGCCGTCAATAAGTTCTTGTTTCAAAATTGTATCTAGCATAAGCGAATCTACTTTTGGTTTGTAGTCTTTATAAACATTGATACTAATTAATTCATCGTATAAGTCATTTACAATTTCATTTTTATTTTGCATCAACTCATGACGTAAATTCTCGAAATTTTTCGCTTGACTCACCTTGTCCTGTGTCTTTTCTATAGATTCATATGGTGTAAAATGATTTTTAGAATTGATTGAATCTCCAATAAACTCTTTTTGCGACATTTTACTCGTTACAACACCGCACGAATCAGTACTTAATTCTTCAAAAATTCTTACTTGAACATCCTTTCCGCT
>JBIISW010000132.1:0-6771 GCA_044340865.1 Bacteroidia bacterium
ATTGGCCATTACTGCTTTTATTTCAGGATTTATAGACGCGGTTGTTGGAGGCGGTGGCTTAATTCAAATTCCTTATTTACTTATCTCATTTCCGAAAATGCCTTTACCAATGATGTTTGGTACCAATAAAATTGCTGCACTTGCAGGTACATCCATTGCTGCCTTTAAGTATGCAAAAAAAATAACGTTTAATTTTAGATTGCTGTTTATCATTTCGTTAAGCTGTTTTATAGCCTCCTATTTTGGTGCAAAAATTGTAAGTCGTATCGATGCTAGTTTATTAAAACCAATTATTCTTGTTGCTTTAATTGTTATAGCTATTTATACTTTTTTAAAAAAGAATTTGGGCTCTGTTGAAACGAAAACACTATCACTAACTAAACAAATGATTTACGGGGCTGGTATAGGATTGGTTGTTGGTTTTTATGATGGTTTCTTCGGTCCAGGAACTGGGAGTTTTTTTGTTTTAGGATTTGTTATCCTCCTAGGATTCGATTTCTTGAAGGCTTCTGCCTATTCAAAAATTGTAAATTGTGTGACAAATATTTCAGCCCTTACTGTATTTATTAATCAAGGTAATTATATTTTACCATTAGCCATTTTACTGGCTGTATTTAATGTGACAGGAAGTTTTATTGGAAGTTCGTTAGCTTTAAAAAATGGAAATGGATTTGTTCGCGTGTTTTTTTTAATCATTGTTTCTATAATGATATTAAAATATGGGTATGATATCTTGTCCGCTTATTTTTAAGATTCATTAAACAATTTTTCTACGCTAAACATTTCATCACGTAATCGAGCAGCCTCCATAAAATCCATTTCTTTAGAAGCACGTAACATGGCAGTTTTAAGCTTAGTCATTTGTTTTTTTAATTCATCCTTGCTCATGTATTTAACAACAGGATCTGCGGCTGCTGTATAACTATCACTATCCACATAAGTCATCACTAATTTTCCATTATAACTAACTTCAATACCATGATCGTGTGGTTGACTTATTGCTTTTTTACCCGCTTGCTTTGGTGTAATACCATTTTTATAATTATACTCAATTTGTTTTTTTCTTCTTCGTTCTGTTTCATTAATCGTCACCTGCATACTATCCGTCATTTTATCAGCATACATGATAACTCTTCCATTCACATTACGCGCTGCCCTACCCGATGTTTGAACTAAACTTCTTACGTTTCTTAAAAACCCTTCTTTATCAGCATCTAAAATACAAACCAACGACACTTCTGGTAAATCTAATCCTTCTCGTAACAAATTAATTCCGATTAAAACATCAAACATACCTACACGTAATTGGCGTAAAATTTCAATCCGTTCTAATGTATCAACTTCGCTATGAATATAACGACAGCGGATTTTTAATTTTGTCAAGTATTTAGACAACTCTTCTGCCATTCGTTTAGTCAATGTCGTTACTAAAACACGCTCATCTTTCTCAACCGTTTTATGAATCTCATCCAACAAATCATCCACCTGATTAGCACTTGGTCGCACTTCAATAATTGGATCTAAAATTCCAGTAGGACGCACTAATTGTTCAACAATCACACCTTCAGCTTTTTCTAATTCATACTCTGCTGGCGTTGCTGAAATATAGATGGCTTGATTAATTAAACTTTCAAACTCTTCAAATTTGAGTGGACGATTATCAAAAGCAGATGGTAATCTAAAACCGTATTCGACTAAATTTTGTTTACGAGAATAATCGCCGCCAAACATGGCTCTGATTTGAGGAATGGTCGCATGGCTCTCATCAATCATAATGACGTAATCATCAGGAAAATAATCCATCAAACAAAAAGGACGAGTACCAGGTTGTCGGCCATCCATGTATCTCGAATAATTTTCTATTCCACTACAATAACCTAATTCACGCATCATTTCTAAATCGTAATTCACGCGCTCTTCAATACGCTTAGCTTCTAATTCTTTACCTTGCGATTTTAGAAATGCAACGTGTTTTACTAAATCTTCTTGAATAAGAATCATTGCTTTCTCTAACGTATCGGGAGCTGTTACAAAAATATTAGCTGGATAAATAGTGAAGGCGTCAAACTGTTTAATAATCGATCCATTTTTATCATCAAAAGTTTCGATGGATTCAATTTCATCGCCAAAAAAACAAATTCTGACACTGTAATCTGCATAGGACAAACTAATATCAACCGTATCTCCTTTCACTCTAAAGGTACTGCGCTTAAACTCTTCGGTCGTTCGAGAATATAATGCATTGACTAATTGATGTAAAAATTTATTACGAGAAATAACTTGTCCAACTGAAATACTTATGATAGTTGATTTAAAATCAGTAGGGTTTCCCATACCGTAAATACAAGAAACAGAACAAACTACAATGACGTCTCTCCTACCCGATAATAAGGCAGAGGTCGCACTTAAACGTAATTTTTCAATTTCGTCATTGATTTGTAAATCTTTTTCAATGTAAGTTCCTGTCGTTGGCAAAAAAGCCTCTGGTTGATAATAATCATAATAACTGACAAAATATTCTACAGCATTGTCAGGAAAAAATTGTTTGAACTCACTATACAACTGAGCAGCCAACGTTTTATTATGACTCAAAATCAATGTAGGCTTATTTATGTGTTGAATCACATTAGCAGCTGTAAATGTTTTTCCAGAACCAGTTACACCAAGTAAAACTTGATGCTTCGTTTCATGTTGTAATCCTTCAACCAATTGCTTAATAGCAGTAGGCTGATCGCCTGTAGGTTGAAATTCGGATATAAGTTTAAATGACACGTTATAAAGATAATGTATAAATGGGAAAACTCATCAAATCAATCAAAACAAAAAAGAATTACCCTTTGATGCTTCGCATGATTTCATCCAATTGCGCCATGTCTTTACACTTCACTTCACGGGCTTTTGAGCCTTCAAATTGCCCAATAATTCCAGCTGCTTCTAACTGATCTACAATTCTACCCGCGCGGTTATAACCTAATTTTAATTTGCGTTGTAAGAATGAAGCTGAACCCTGTTGAAATTGAACAACTAATTTTGCAGCATCATCAAACATTTTATCACGTTCGCTTAAATCAATTTGTTCTTTCCCGCCTTCACCATCTTCACCAACGTATTCTGGTAATAAAAAAGCAGAAGGATAAGCTCTTTGCGAACCAATGAATTCAGTAATTTTTTCTGCTTCAGGTGTATCAACAAATGCACATTGAATACGAATTAAATCATTTCCAGTACTCAATAACATATCACCTCGACCGATTAATTGTTCGGCACCACCGGCATCTAAGATGGTTCGTGAATCGATTTTACTTGTAACCCTAAAGGCAATACGCGCAGGGAAATTGGCTTTAATAGTTCCTGTAATAATATTAACTGACGGACGTTGTGTAGCAATAATTAAATGTATACCAATCGCTCTAGCTAATTGAGCCAAACGTGCAATTGGTGTTTCTACTTCTTTACCAGCAGTCATAATTAAATCAGCAAACTCATCGACAACCAAAACAATGTATGGTAAATATTTATGTCCTTCGTTTGGATTTAATTTACGATTAATAAATTTAACATTGTATTCTTTAATATTACGCACTTGTGCATCTTGTAATAAGGCATAACGGTTATCCATTTCAATACATAATGAATTTAATGTATGAATAACCTTTGTATTATCAGTTATAATAGCTTCTTCGGAGTTTGGAAGTTTTGCTAAAAAATGGCGTTCAATTTTATTAAACAAGGTTAACTCTACTTTTTTTGGATCAACCAACACAAATTTTATTTGAGCAGGATGTTTTTTATAAAGCAAAGAAACTAAAATAGCATTCAAACCAACAGACTTACCTTGTCCTGTTGCACCTGCCATTAATAAGTGAGGCATTTTTGCTAAGTCAGCAATAAAAATTTCGTTATTAATTGTTTTACCTAATGCAATTGGTAAATCGTGTGTGGTGTTTTGAAATTTTTCGGAAGCTATGATGTTTCTCATTGGCACCATTTCAGGTGTTTGATTAGGAACTTCGATACCAATGGTTCCTCTACCTGGAATGGGAGCGATGATACGAATACCTAAAGCGGCTAAACTTAACGCAATATCATCCTCTAAGTTTTTAATTTTAGAAATACGCACACCAGGCGCTGGTACAATTTCATACAATGTCACGGTTGGTCCAACAGTTGCAGAAATACGTTCGATTTCTATTCCGTAGTTTTTAAGCGTTTTTACAATTCTATCTTTGTTGGCAACAAGCTCTTCATTATTTACTTTTCCATTACCAGTTCCGTAATCAATGAGTAACTCTGGACTTGGAAATTGATAATGACCTAAATCAAGTGTTGGATCGTATTGACCAAACTCTTCAACTAACATAGCCGCTTTGATTTCATCGTCTAATGTGATTTGATTGATTTGAGGTTCTTCCTTTGCAAACTCAGGCTCTGTAACTAATTCATCAGCACTTGGATTTACAATTTCAAATTCTAAATCTTTTGTTACAGTTTGTTCAGCCTCCATTGGCAAAATATCAAAATCAACACTTTCCGATTCTTCACTAACGGTTTCTTGCTCTGCGACTTCTTTTAAAGTATCTTCAGAAACAGTCTCAGTGATTTTAGTAATGACTTCATAAATAAAAGGCTCGTCTATTTCATCCTCAGTTAATACCTTTTCTTTCGTTGTATCGTAAACAGTAGTTGCATGAGGATTAATTGAATTATGATACGTTTCATTTAATTCCTCTTCAATCTTGTCTTCGTTATCTAAAGAAGGAATTACATCTTTTCTAATTTTAAAGGACATATTAACACTTAAAACTAAAAATGCCAACATTGCAAACACAATCACTGCAATTGTTCCGAAAGCACCAACATAATTAGTTATTTCTTGGCTCCAGATATAACCATAGCCGCCACCCAAATAAAATAATTTATCATGAAATACAAATGATAAGGTAACGCTCAACCATACCATGATAAATAACCATTTGGCATTAAATAATGAAGGTTTTGAAAATTGTTTTCCTATTAATTTTTGAACTCCATATATTACCAATACAGGGACTAAAATAAACGAAGATGCTCCAAACCATTTGTACATAAACAAATGCGAGGCTAATGCTCCAAACTTACCAAGCCAATTATACACCTTTGTATCAGGAGCAAAAAAGTTTGATAAATCCGCTACTTTATCTTGATCCAAATGATTACTACTTTGGTGCCATATAAGGATATATGAAATACAAGAAATTAAAATAAAAACACCACTTGCGATAAGTAATAATCCGATAAGTTTTTGTGTTCGTTCGTTTTGGTAAATTTCAACACCCTTTTGCCAACGTTCTCTATAACTTAAACTTGGTTCAGTATTTTCTTTTTTTGATTCTACTTTCTTTTGCGAATCAGTTCTAGAAACTTTTGATTTATTTTTTGTGCTTGAAGTAATTGTTTCTTCAATATCATTTTTACCAACCACATTTGAATCCATAACAGTTTCATCAACGGGTTTTTCTCTGAATTTATTTTTTGCTGTTGCCATGCTTATATCTAATAAATGTAACGCAAAGGCTCCACTGAAAATAAGTTAAATAGAAATGTTTTAAACTTTGAAATGTTTAAAATGGAATACGAAAAACGCTGATGTCAAAGATTCGAAAGGATTTTTATTTGCCGAAAAAAACAAAAGGATTTCTATTTCAATTAAAACTTAAATAAAACTGAAAAGACCTAGCCCCGATTGAAGCGGCATCCTTTTTGCCTTTATTTCAAAGGTAAAAAGATATAGCGGAAAGCTGGAAAAAGCTTCAAAAAACTAAATAACAGGAATAGATTCAATAACTTCAATGCCCACAAAACCATCTTCAGTTAAGTGATTAGGTGTGATAGAAGTTAATTTATTAACTAAGGCTTCATTAAAAGGGTGAGCTATTTTCAAATAGTTTTCGGTAAAGCCATACATCGTTCCGTTTTTATTTTCGTGTTCAAATAAAACGGTGAAGGATTTATTCAAATTTTGCTCATAAAAATGCCTCAACTTTTTTGCAGATAAAATTCGTAACATTTTATTTCTGCGTTTCCGTTCACTCATGTCAACCACACCAGATAAATGAATCGCTTCTGTGTTATCTCTTTCGCTATAAGTAAACACATGTAAATACGAAATATCTAATTCGTTTAAAAAACGATACGTTTCATTAAAATGTTCTAATGTTTCACCTGGAAAGCCAACAATAACGTCAACACCAATGCAACAATGCGGCATTAATGCTTTTATTTTTGATACGCGTTCTTGATACAACTCTTTTTTATATCGGCGTTTCATTAATGCTAAAATGTCATTACTTCCACTTTGTAAAGGAACATGAAAATGTGGTGCAAAGTGTTTGGATTTTGCCACAAATTCTATTACCTCGTCTTTTAATAAATTTGGTTCAATGCTCGAAATCCGAATGCGCTCAATACCTTCAACATTATCGAGTGCTTGTACTAAATCTAAAAAATTATATTCTTTTCGTTTTTTAGTTTCTAAATCGATGTCAATTCCATAACCAAAATCCCCTAAATTTACTCCAGTTAAAACAATTTCTTTCACACCAGAATCTGCAATTTTTTTGGCGTTAGCCAACGCATTTTCTAAGGTGTCACTTCTACTCTTTCCTCGAGCTAAAGGTATTGTGCAAAATGTGCAACTGTAATCACAACCATCTTGCACTTTTAAAAACGAACGTGTTCTATCGCCAGCCGAAAATGAACCTTCAAATGTATGAATATCGGATATTTCGCAAT
>JBIISW010000025.1:0-22035 GCA_044340865.1 Bacteroidia bacterium
TCTGCCCAAACAATTCCAAATTTCATGCCTGCTGCATTTGGAACATCAGATCCTTCAAAGTTCGATAAGTTTTTTAATTCGCTTGCCATAATGATAGTGTTGTAAATAAAAAAAGGTGAATGAATTCACCTTTTTTATTAATTTAAATAGAATTGATTAATCAATGTTTCCTAAAACTTTTACGCGAGCAATGTATTTTTCAATTTCACGAGCTTCGTTACTTTTAGAATATTCACTTTTTAAACGCTCATATAAAGCTAAAGCTTCTGTATAATTTGCTTTTACTTCGTAGGCAAAAGCTGCTTTCTTTAAAAACAATGGTGTTGTAAAGTTATTGTTTGACTTCTCTGAAGCACTTAAATAAAATTTAATAGCGTCATCAGTTTTGTTTAATTCCATATTAGCATCGCCAATTGCACCAATGGCCATAGGAGCAACCATTTCATCATCGCCACTAAATGCTTCTAAGTAAGTGATTGCTTCTTCAAATTTACCAGCACGTAATAAACAAATACCTGCGTAATAGTTTGCTAAATTACCTGTTTTAGTGCTTGAATACGCTTCAGCAATTTCTTTGAAACCCATCATTGTTTTAGGTCCTTCAGACGATTGCACATTTAAACCACCGTTTAAGGCAATATTAAAGCTATCTCTTTCAAAATAATTTTGAGCATAAAATATTTCGTTACTTGCTGCTTTTTCTTCGCCAGGTAAATAATAGAATTTATAAAAACTAAATAAGGCTACAATAGCTAATAAAGCACCACCACCGTAAGTAATTGCTTTTTTATTTTCTTCATACAAATCTTCTAAACCACCTAAATTAAGAGTGTTTTTGTTAGATGATTTTGTTTTTTTTGGTTTGTTTACAACCTCTTCAAATTCAACTTGTTCGTTTTGCACTAATTCTTCTGACATATAATCTATTTTTTTGAATTGCGAATATAAACATAATTATCTATTTTCAAAAACTAGACATTAAATTGTTTATGAAGGCATGGGTGTTAATTTTGTTTATTCAGTAATGGCAATGTTTTTGACAAGTTTTTCATTGTTTCTTATTGAAATTGAAATACCACCTTTAACCAAGTGAGGGTAGGCTACATCTAAATCATTGCCTTTGGCATAAATGTAATAACTTCCTTTGTAAAATGAGATTGAATAATTTCCTTCAGCATCTGCTTGAACGCTTGTGTCGTATAATTTGTAATCATCCCCCGGAAATTCGGTTGCATTAAACTTAATGTAAACAAGTGCATTTGCTATGGCTTTTCCATGATGATTAACAACCCCCTTTAATGAACTTTTTCCACCTAATTGATTTTTTTTACAAGACAGAAAACTGAATACAAGTGCAATACCTAATGCTAATTTAACTAAGTTATTCATGATTATTAGTTTTAATGGTTATTCGGCAAATCGTTTGTCATTTAAGAACGTTGGATCTGTTAATGTTTTTAAGAATGAAATGATGTCTTTTTTATTTTGTGTTGTCAATGAAATACCTCCAACTAATAAAGGGTCTAGGGTAGAAGACGGAGCAATAGATGAGCTATAGTGATTTAAACAATCTTCTAAGGTGTTGAAACGTCCATCGTGCATGTATGGTGCAGTTTTCTCAATGTTTCTTAAAGAAGGCGTTTTAAATTTATATAAATCGCTCGGTAAATTGGTAATGTGAGCTCTTCCACTATCATTTAAAAGAGTTACGCCAATACCATTATTTTTAAATTCATAATTAGTAAATAAAGGTTCGGTGTGGCATGTCGCACATTTTGCAACAAATAAATTATATCCATTTTGTTCCTCCGACGTAAATGATTTAGTTCCTTTTTTTACCTCATCGTATTTACTGTTATAACTATACATAGTACCCAAAAACTGTGCTAATGATTTAAGAAGTCTTTGAGAAGTCATCACTTCATCGCCATAGGCCGCTTTGCATAAGGATTTATATTTTGTTGTTGCATTTAATTTGGTAATGACATTTCCAATGGTTTCATTATGTTCAATCGGATTTGCAATTGGGCCAAGGGGTTGTACTTCTAAATTTAAAATTCCACCATCGTGCATAAATGATGTATTCCAATTTAAATTTTGTAGGGCTGGCGAATTTCTTGTTCCTAATATGCCATTAATACCGTGACTTAGATCATGTCCGACATTTGAAAAAGCACCAAATTGTTGATGACAAGAACCACATGAAATAGTATTATTAGCAGATAAAATAGGATCATAAAATAAATTCTTACCTAGCAAAAATCGCTCTGTCGTAATCGTATTATTATTGAAATTATATGTTGGGGTAGGCCAGCCTTCTGGCACAATTTCTTTAATCCCAACAACTTTAACAGTAGGTATAATTTCAGGATCTACAGAACATGAATAGCTTAGAAATAAAACACTCCCTATTATTAATTTAATTTTCATTTTCCAAAATCTAGTTTGAATTAAATAATGATGTGTATCAAAAGTAGTTAATTATTAATAAAACAAATAGGATAAAATTTAGTTTAAGCTTTTGCTAATTCAATCACAGTAATTTCGGGCCAAATACCTAACCTTCCAGGGTAACCTAAAAATCCTAAACCTCTATTCACATATAAATATTGATTGTCTTGCTTGTATAACCCAGCCCAATTTTTATATAAATACTTTACAGGACTCCATTTAAAGCCAGGTATTTCAATTCCAAATTGCATACCATGTGTATGGCCGCTTAACGTTAAATCAATGTCTTTGTATTTTGATTCTTTTAATACTTGCCTATCCCAATGTGATGGATCATGTGACAATAAAATTTTAAATGGATAATTTTCTGTACCTGCATGCGCGTTTTCTAACTTTCCATATTTAGGAAATCTTAAATTACCGCCCCAGTTTTCAATACCAAGTAAGGCAATTTTTTCACCATCTTTCTCAATGGGCACGTGTTCATTCATTAATAACCGCCAACCTGAATTTTTATGAACGTCTTTTAGAGCTTCTAAATTTTCTTTTTTATGTTCAGGAGATTGCCATTGAATGTAATCGCCATAATCATGATTACCTAAACAAGAATATACACCGAATGGAGCTTTCAACATTTTATATGTATCAAGATGTGGTTTTGTTTCTGATGTTTCATTGTTTACTAAATCACCAGTAAAGAAAATAATATCTGGTTTTTGATCCAACACAATATTAAAGGCTTTAACTAAGGGTTCTGTACTTAAAAAACTTCCGCAATGTATGTCAGATAATTGAACTATTTTGAAGCCAATAAATGCGTCTGGTAAATTTGGAGCAATAACTTTTACCTTATGAACTCTATATTTATAAGCTCCTCTGAGCATTCCATAGATTAAAGAAACAGCAGGAATAACTGAAAAAGTTAAAGCTAAATAACTGAAAAATTTTAACCGACTGATAGAATGACTTGATTCAGAAATGGGCTGATTTGTAGTAGTTGTAAATTTTGAAACAATCCATTTTATTCCTCTTATCAAATCATCAACGACTAAAAAAGTGCTTCCAATGAGTTTACTTAAAAAAAACATGATAAACACAAATAGAATTAACCTTAAAAAAGAATTCCATTCAGGTGGCGGGAAAATAGTAGCTAAAGCAGAGAATAATATAGTTAGTGCGCTAATAACGTAAGCCACATTCATGATATATTTTCTTTTTACTGGCGAATAATCTGTAGTAATGACTTTTAAGGCCTGAGTAAAATATAGTTCAACCGCCAAAATAAAAATGAAGACAATGAACAAAAAAAGAAAGGAAGGTTTCATAGTAAATTATAATATGCAAATATATTGATAAGTACCTAAATACAACTATTTTACTCATTAAATAGAATGGCTTCAATGTTAATTACTTGTAAAAATATTGAAGTTTTTTTTATAAAAAGTAAGCAATCAAAAATCAAAGTATTACATTTGGCGCAAAATAAATACAATTATGATAAAAGAGGTATATATTGTTTCGGCAGTTAGAACACCATTAGGATCTTTTGGTGGAACATTAGCAGGAATTTCTGCTACAAAATTAGGATCAATTGCTATTAAAGGAGCTTTAGATAAAATTAAATTAGACCCAAGTTTAGTAAACGAAGTGTTTATGGGTTCTGTTATTCAAGCTAATTTAGGACAAGCTCCTGCGCGCCAAGCTGCGAAATTTGCTGGTTTACCAGATGCAGTCAATTGTACAACCGTTAATAAAGTTTGCGCCAGTGGTATGAAAGCGATTGCACTAGCAACTCAAGCAATTTTGTTAGGTGATGCTGAAATTGTTGTTGCTGGTGGAATGGAGAACATGAGTCAAGCGCCATTTTATTTAGAAAATAACCGTTGGGGTGCAAAATATGGACATGGAACTGTTATTGATGGTTTGGTAAAAGACGGTTTAACTGATGTATACGGTAATGTACCAATGGGAAATTGCGCTGATTTATGTGCAAAAGAACATAATTTTACTCGTGAGCAACAAGATGCTTTTGCTATCGAATCATATACACGCTCGGCAAATGCTTGGAAAGCAGGTAAATTTGCAGATGAAATTGTTCCAGTAGAAATTGTAACCAAAAAAGGAACTGTTTTATTTTCAGAAGATGAAGAATATAAAAATGTGAATTTTGAAAAAATTCCAACATTAAAACCAGTATTTACAAAAGAAGGAACTGCTACTGCAGCAAATTCATCAACAATGAATGATGGAGCGGCTGCATTAATCTTAATGAGTAAAGAAAAAGCAGACGCATTAGGATTAAAACCTTTAGCAAAAATTGTAAGTTATGCAGATGCAGAACAAGCTCCAGAATGGTTTACAACGACACCAGCCATTGCACTTCCGAAAGCTGCAGAGAAAGCTGGATTAAAAGTTTCTGATATTGAGTATTTCGAATTAAACGAAGCCTTTTCGGTTGTTGGATTAGCTAATATTAAATTAATGAATTTAGATCCTTCAAAAGTGAATGTGAATGGTGGAGCTGTTTCTTTAGGTCATCCATTAGGAGCATCAGGAGCAAGAGTTATTGTAACGTTGATTAATGTTTTAAAACAAAATAATGCTAAAATTGGTGGAGCAGCTATTTGTAATGGCGGCGGCGGTGCATCAGCTTTAATTATTGAAAATATGTAGTTTTCTAATGACTTAAGCATAAAAAAAAACGCTACAAATAGTAGCGTTTTTTTTATTTAAAAAATTATGAGTGATATTATTTTAGCATTTCCCAGAGCACGATACCAATGGTTACTGAAACATTAAAAGAATGCTTGCTTCCAAATTGTGGAATTTCTATGCATACATCACTTTTGTCTATTATCGCTTGTTCAACACCATATACTTCATTCCCAAAAACAAAGGCAGTTGGTTTTTGAGGTTTCGAAAATTGGTTTAACATCACGCTATTTTTAACTTGTTCAACCGAAGCAATAAAATAATTCTTTTCTTTTAATTCAGAAATTGCTTCTTCCGTTGTTTTAAAGTATTTCCAAACCACTGTATTGGTAGCTCCTAGGGCTGTTTTCTCAATCTCTTTATTGGGAGGTATTCCTGTTACACCACATAAATATATGGATTCAATCAAAAAGGCATCTGCTGTTCTAAATGCCGATCCAACGTTATTTAAACTTCTTACATTATCTAAAATAATGATGACGGATTGTTTTTGTGCTAATTTAAATTCTTCAGAACTCATTCGCCCTAAATCATTCATACTTAATTTTTCGTTCATAAGTTCGTTGTATGATTAAGCAATTGTTTAATTAATGCTAAATGAATGTTTTAAAAACAAAAAATCCCTCATTAAAGGGATTTTTTGAAAAAATAATGTATTTGAAATGTAATTATTTAACGGTAATTGTTTTTTCAACACTTTTTCCTTCTTCTAATTTTATAATTCCAACTCCAGATTTTGTTAAATAAGTAGCTTTGATGTCTAATATTGCTGGTAATTTAAATGTGAATGTATTGGCACCGCCTGCATCTGAAGTTGATTCAGCTTTTAAGTCAGCTTCTACAGTTGCACCAGTACTCGTTTTTACATTTGCATATAATTTCACAGTGGCTTTAGATAAGGGTTTACCTACCGAATCAACCGTGTAAATAGTAAGTTTACAATCAGTATTTTTTTTACATGATGTTGAAAATGCAATGACGAATGTTGAAATGGCTAAAACAGCTATAAATAATTTTAATTTCATGATAATAATAATTAAATTTAAATTGTTAGTTTTTCAAAAATACGTAAAAAAACAATATCATGTATCTAAAAATAAAACAAATGAGTGTGCTGCTAATCTTAATTAGTAATTATTACTTTGCTCAAACATTATCTAAAGAAACTGTTTTGATTGAAACAAGTTTTGGAAATATGAAAGTGAAATTATACAATGAAACGCCCTTACATAAAGCAAATTTTTTGAAGCTTGTCAACCAGCATTTTTATGATAGTTTACTTTTCCACCGTATTATCGAAGGTTTTATGATACAAGGTGGAGATCCCTACAGCAAACATGCTGAAGCTTTCACATTATTAGGAGATAGCGATTTACATTATACCATCCCAGCTGAGTTCAATTCAAATTTATTTCATAAAAAAGGGGTGATCTGTGCTGCAAGAAATGGAGATGATGTTAATCCTGAAAAGGCATCTTCAGCTGTTCAGTTTTATATCGTTCAAGGTAAAGTTCGTAATGAGGACGATTTTAAAAAGTTTGAAAAAAGAATTAATAAAGATTTAGTAAATAAACTAAATGCCGATAGATTGTCAATGCCTGAAAATGCTATTCTTAAGCAACAAATTGAAATCTTTAAGGCACAAAAAAATCAAGATAGTTTATTGGTTTATAAAAAAAAGTTAGATGACTTAATTGCCGTTGATTACGAAAAGTCTTCTAAATATGTAATTAGTAAAGCTCAAAAAGATATTTATAAAACAATGGGAGGTACTCCGCATTTAGATAATAATTATACAGTCTTTGGTGAAGTCATTGAAGGCATTGATGTGATAGATAAAATTGCTAAAGAAAAAACCAATAAAGACGATAGGCCTCTTACCAATATAAGAATGAAAATTTACGTATTAAATTAAGCTATTTCTAATTCACTAAGTTTTAATGCCATCACATTAATCAGATCATTCAAAGGTTTTTCTGCCATGACCTTTATAAAAGGATTCATATCACCTTCTAATTGTACGTTATTAGTTTGATTTTCTAACAAATGAATATGAAGTGTAAATATAAACTTTGCCAACCCAGATGTTTCAAAAGTAATTTGACTTGGGTTTATTTTATTTTTTAGTTTAATAGTTAAGGAGGTCATTCCCTTAATACCGAATGAGCATTGATCACTCGTACAAGTGAAATTTTCAATTTTTTCAGTTGGTAATAAATGTTTGAAATTATTGAAATCACTCATGTAGTCAAACAAAACATTTCGTTCTGTTTTATTAACATGTGTTTGACTTAAAAAACTAAAGTGTGCCAAAATAAATTGCAATTATTGTTTCCAAACGGAAGGATTTTCTCTCCATTTTTTTAAAGATTCCAGATCCGATTCATTTATGTACTCATGTTTTAAGGCTACTTCAATTAATGTATTATAATCGCATAAAGAATTTGTTATACAATTTGCTTCCTTTAATTTTTCATTAGCAACATCAAATCCATATGTGAAAATAGCAACCATTCCTTTCACATTGGCTCCTTTTTCTCTTAATGCTTCAACTGCCTTTAAACTACTTCCAGCGGTAGAAATTAAATCTTCAATCACTACTACATTTTGACCAGAGGTTAATTCACCTTCAATCATATTAGTTAAGCCATGTTTTTTAGCTTCACTACGAATATAAACAAAGGGTAAACCCATTTCTTGAGCAACTAATGCGCCAATAGCAATACCACCTGTTGCCACGCCAGCAATTACATCAGGAGTAGCAAATTTTTCGTTTATTAAACTCACAAACTGTTGTCTAATAAAAGTACGAATTTGTGGGTAGGAAAGTGTTTTACGATTATCACAATAAATTGGAGATTTCCAACCACTTGCCCATGTAAATGGTTGTTCTGGTTGCAATTTAATTGCTTTGATTTGTAATAAAAATTCAGCAATTTTGAGTGCTGAATTATCAAATGGTGTCATTGTCATAGGGCTGTAAATTTAATTACTTATTCATTATTATCCACATCAATTTATGAACATTACAATTTATTATTTGTCGAAAAGTATTCTCATTACAAAAAAAAAACAAAATATTGGTAATACGGATTTTATAAGTTTGGATGGATTAAAAAAAAATGAAATAAAGTCTATTTTTGAAACTTTTATCGAATCAGATAATAATTTATTAACTTTTGAAACTGAATCGATTGAAAATGGTTTTGATAAGTTAAGAAAAGCTTTTAAACTCATTTATGCTGCCGGCGGTTTAATTGAACATGAAGATAAATTTTTATTTATTTTTAGATTAGATAGGTGGGATTTACCAAAAGGTAAATTAGAAATGGGAGAAAGTCCTGATGAGGCCGCTATAAGAGAATGTGAAGAGGAGTGTGGTATTACTCAACTTTCAATTCGTAACGAATTACCTTCAACATTTCACATTTATAAGTACAAAGGAAAATTTGCATTAAAAAAAACGTTTTGGTTTTCGATGACTACCATGCATAAAGGAATTTTAGTTCCACAGATAGAAGAAAAAATTGAAAAAGTGGAATGGTTGGATAAAAACCAAATCAGTGAAACTGTTTTAAAAAATACTTATCCAGCCATTTTAGATGTGATAAATCCTATTCTGTAGTTTTTAGTTATTCCTTCTTAATTTATTAAAGTTTAGTGTAACGATATTTCCCATTTATTAATTGATTAAGAAGTAAAATATTGAATAAAAAACAATATATTTAGCCTTTCAAAAACAACCATACTATGAACTACGATGTAATTGTAATAGGAAGTGGCCCAGGCGGTTATGTAACAGCTATTCGCGCTTCTCAACTAGGATTAAAAACTGCTATTATTGAAAGAGAAAGCCTTGGAGGTATTTGCCTTAATTGGGGTTGTATTCCAACAAAAGCCTTATTAAAAAGTGCACAGGTATTTGAGTACTTAAATCATTCAAAAGAATATGGAATTAGTGCAGATAATATTAAAGCTGATTTTGGAGCTGTAATCAAACGCAGTCGTGATGTGGCAGATGGCATGAGCAAAGGCATTCAATTTTTGATGAAGAAAAATAAAATTGATGTGATTATGGGAACTGCGACCGTTAAAGCAGGAAAAAAAGTAGAAGTTAAATTAGCTGATGGGAAAGTAGAAACTCATGAAGCAAAACATATTATTATTGCAACTGGTGCTCGTTCTCGCCAATTACCCAATCTGCCTCAAGATGGAAAGAAAATAGTTGGTTACCGTGAAGCAATGACCTTGCCAAAGCAGCCTAAATCACTTGTAGTTGTTGGATCTGGAGCTATAGGTGTTGAATTTGCTTATTTTTATGCGACGATGGGAACAAAAGTGACAATCGTAGAATTTATGCCAAACATTGTACCTGTTGAAGATGAAGAAGTATCTAAACAGTTAGAAAAATCATTGAAAAAAATTGGTATTGATATCATGACAGAAGCTTCTGTTGAAAGTGTTGATACTAAAGGAGATATTAGCAAAGTAAACGTAAAAACGAAAACAGGTAATATCGTTTTAGAAGCAGAAATAGTTTTATCTGCTGTTGGAATTGAAGCAAATATTTCTGGCTTAGGTTTGGAATCTGTTGGTATTGCTACAGATAAAGGGAAAATAGTTGTAGATAAATATTACGCAACCAATGTTCCAGGTTATTATGCGATTGGAGATTGCGTTCCAGGTCAGTCGCTAGCTCATGTTGCAAGCGCAGAAGGTATCACTTGTGTTGAAAAAATTGCAGGCATTCATGCAGAACCTATAGATTATAAAAACATTCCAGGTTGTACCTATTGCCAACCAGAGGTTGCCTCTGTTGGTATGACTGAAAAACAAGCTAAAGAAGCTGGTTATACATTAAAAGTTGGAAAGTTTCCATTCTCAGCATCAGGTAAAGCAAGCGCTTCTGGTGCAAAAGATGGATTTATAAAATTAATTTTTGATGCTAAATACGGAGAAATTTTAGGAGCTCACATGATTGGAGCTAACGTCACTGAAATGATTGCTGAAATTGTAGCCATCCGTAAATTAGAGACAACTGGGCATGAATTAATAAAAACAATTCATCCGCATCCAACCATGAGTGAAGCTATCATGGAAGCAGCCGCCGCAGCTTACGGAGAGGTTATTCATTTATAATTTATTTAATTATAAATTATCAAAACAAATTAATTAAAATACTGTTATCAATAAAAAACTATTTAAAAAAATACTATGCAATTTCAACTTACCGAAGAGCAATTAATGATTCAAAGTGCAGCAAGGGACTTTGCCCAAAACCAATGTAAGCCTGGAGTAATTGATCGTGATGAAAATCAAAAATTTCCTGCTGAGCAAATGAAAATGTTAGGAGAACTAGGATTCATGGGAATGATGGTTGATCCAAAATATGGAGGCGGCGGTATGGATGCTATTTCTTATAGTATCGCTGTTGAAGAGATTTCAAAAGTTGACGCTTCATGCAGTGTTGTGATGAGCGTAAACAACTCCTTAGTTTGTTGGGGATTAGAGCATTTTGGAAATGAAGAGCAAAAACAAAAATATTTAGTGCCTTTAGCAAAAGGTGAATTAATCGGTGCATTTTGTTTATCAGAGCCAGAAGCGGGTAGTGATGCTACTTCACAAAGAACCTTAGCCATTGATAAAGGTGATTATTATGAATTGACAGGAACAAAAAATTGGATTACAAATGGTAGCAGTGCGTCTGTTTATTTAGTAATGGCTCAAACAAATGTAGAATTAGGTCATAAAGGAATTAATTGTCTCATTGTGGAACGTGGCATGGAAGGTTTTACCATTGGTCCGAAAGAAAATAAAATGGGAATAAGAGGAAGTGATACACATTCTTTAATGTTTGATGCGGTAAAAGTGCCAAAAGCAAATAGAATTGGAGAAGATGGTTTTGGTTTTAAATTTGCCATGAAAACATTAGGAGGTGGCCGCATAGGTATAGCTTCCCAAGCTTTAGGAATTGCTCAAGGTGCATATGAACTTGCCTTAGCTTATTCAAAAGAAAGAAAAGCATTTGGCAAATTGATTTCACAACATCAAGCTATTCAATTTAAATTAGCTGATATGGCAACTCGTATTGAATGCGCTCGTTTATTGATTTATAAAGCTGCATGGTTAAAAGATCAAAATTTACCATGTGAAAAAGAAAGTGCTCAAGCAAAAGTTTTTGCATCTGAAACGGCGATGTGGGTAACAACTGAAGCGGTTCAAATTCATGGAGGCTATGGCTATGTAAAAGAATACCATGTTGAAAGATTGATGCGTGATGCTAAAATTACTCAAATTTATGAAGGAACAAGCGAGGTACAACGCATTGTTATTTCAAGAGCTTTATTGGCTGATTAGAAAAAAAAAAATTGATAAAAAAACTCCCAATTAATTAAATTGGGAGTTTTTTATTTTAAATACTTTTAACTAAATATTATTGAATAATAATTCGTTTTGTTTTAGAGCCTGATTTTGTTTTTACTGTCACAAAATAAACGCCTTGACTGTTAGAAGATAAATCTAAAGTTGATTTACCGCCATTAGAATTGTTATAATGTAGTTGTTTAATTACTTGGCCTAATGTGTTGATAACAGTTATACTGTAATCATCATTTGTTATTAAACTAACCATGACATTTAATTCTCCATGGGATGGATTCGGGAATAAATCTACCTCAGAAATGGATGAAGTTTCATTTAATCCATTAGGAACAGAGCAAACAGTAGATGTATTCAATGAATTACGACGAATACAGTTAGCCATAACGGATTGCATACGTGCTTTTTGAGATGCAGTAAACATAACCATACAGCGATCATCCGAATAATCCATGTAATTTTGATATAAAACACCAGGGCTAGTTGGTGAACATGCATCAGTTCTTACTTGTCCAGGTGTTGTTGGGCAGGTATAGTTTTCTCCAGCTTGATTTGGCGTATCTGCTGCATAATCAGATCCAGAACAAGCACTTCCATCATCACCCCAAATATGACGTAATCCTAACCAATGACCAGCTTCATGAGTTAACGTTCTACCTAAATTATATGCACCGCCTGTAGGTCCAGATAACCCAACGTATTTGTAATCAACAACTACACCGTCTGTATTAGCTGCACCGCCAAAACCTGTAATATCCCCAATTGGTGTTGTGCCGGCAATAACCGTAGGGAATTGAGCATAGCCTAAAACACCACCATTTAATTCTGTAATCCAAACATTAAAATATTTTGTTGGATTCCAAATGGAATTAGCTTTTACTGTATTTTCTAAATAGGAACTACTTGCTGTATAAGGCGGATTTGTCCAACCTTTGCTTGCTGCTGTAATACGTTCGATACCTGGTTCAGTTAAAACCGCACCTGTAGGACTAACTTTTGCCAGACAGAAATTAATTTCACAATCTGCAGCAATTAATGTAAAAGATGGTTGTGTTAAATACATATTTAAATCTGTATTTAATTTACGGTAATCAGCGTTTAAGGTGTTTATTTGCTGGGTGATTCTTGCCGCGGAAACATTAGCGTTAGTTTCTAAAGCTTGTCCTGTGTGTATAATGTGGAAAATTACTGGAATGTTATAGACTACAACTGCTTTTTTTTCATTAGCAAATTGCTGTTGTTTTTGAATTTTATCTGCAATCCAAGTTTCAAACGATTCATCTAAAATTGGAGTGGCACATTTTCGTTTAATTGCAGTAGGTTCAGATGTAACGTTCTGAGAAGATAGGATTGATTGTTGGGCAAAGGTATTAAATACTGTTAATACAAAAACCCCTAAATAGGTAATTTTTTTTTTCATAGTTTTAGTTTAGTTTTACATAAATACAAAATTATAATTAAATATCCTCTTAAATTTCAAATTTTGAGGTAAATTTGAAAGAACTATGAGATTTAAAATTTTAATCATTGAGGACGAAAAATCATTATTAGATACTTTAACATTAAATCTTCAGCTTGAAAACTTTGATGTTCATCCTTTAACGAATCCAGTTAACGCATTAAATGTCATACAAGATTTCAAACCAGATTTAATTATACTAGATATCATGATGCCACAAATGAGTGGCATTGATTTTTATCAATCTTTATTAAATCATCATATAAAAATTCCTACCATTTTTTTAACTGCAAAGAACAATATTAAAGATAAAATTGAAGGCCTCAAGTTAGGTGCAGATGATTACATTACTAAGCCATTTGATTTAGAAGAATTACTATTACGAATCAATATTGTTTTAAAGCATTCGAATCAAAAAAAAGATTTATTAACTTCTTATATTTTTAATAATTGTGAAGTTAACTTTGTTACGTATTTAGTTTTAAAACAAGACCAAACAACGGAAACGCTTTCTAAACGAGAGATTGCATTGTTAAAACTATTAATTGAAAATAAAAATACCGTTATTTCGAGAGAAGAAATTTTAAATAAACTATGGGCTAAAGATGAAAATTCTTCATCGCGAACCATTGATAATTATATTTTAAATTTTAGAAAAATGTTTGAAACCAATCAGAAACAACCTACTTATTTTTTATCAATAAGAGGAGTAGGGTATAAGTTTCAAGATGAATAGAAAATTAGTTTTTCACCCATTTATCAATTTGCCAAACTAGTAAGGAAGAACTAATTCCTAAAACCATACCACCTAATACATCGCTTGGAAAGTGAACACCTAAACGCATTCGAGAGTATCCAACGCCACAAGCATATAAATAACTAGGAACTGCTACATACCATTTTTTTGATGAAAGTGTAACTGCTGTCGCCATGGCAAAAGCTGACGAAGTATGTCCAGAGGGAAATGAATATTGACCAACCTCAGTTCGTTGAATAATATCATTTGGATATTTTTTAAATGGACGTGTTCTATTTATCGAGTATTTTAAGCTTGTTGTTAAAACAATATTTAGTCCTATCGCTATTCCTGTTTTTAAACCATTGCGCATCATTGGCTTATTGTTTTGAATATATCCAGATAAAAAAAGTGAACCTGGAGTTATAATCAACGCAGGATAAATAGAATGAGATGTGATTTGCATTGTTTTATCCCAACAAGGCATTTCATTTTTATTGATTGATTTTAAAATAGATAAGTCTGCCGTTTGACAATAACTTTTATTACCAAAACATATAAAAACAAAAACAAAAATGATAATGTATAATTTCATTATTTAATTAGTAATAAAACATAAATAGCTGGAATTATAATCATAAAAAATACATAAGTTAGTATAATGGCTGTTTTTTCTAACCATTTTACATCTTTTAAAAAAGGTGTTTTTAAGACTGCTGTAACATGATTAATTATACCGGCTTCAATAATGCTATACGTATGAACACCAGCTTGAACACCACCATAACGTTTGCTAAATGATAATAAGATGCAATCTCTAATTAACCAATAGTTAGTATCCGTTAGGTCATTATAACTTACAGTATAGTTTATGTTTTCGGCTGTTAGGTAATTTCTGATTTTTTGATTTTTTATTTCCATAATTAGCTCAAATGTCATAGAAATTGGAATAATTAAAAAGAAAAAATTTTGACTGGATAATGAAAAAATGGCTAAACCTAATATTGAAATAATTGTAAAAACAGTTCTGATGTTATGATTTTGTTTTAAAAACAATACTTCAATTAATCTACCACCATCTAAAGGCATAAATGGTAATAAATTAAATAGATTAAGAAATAGAAATATATTGGCTAACATAGCCATTTGTTCATTTGGATATAAAATATTAACTAAAAATAAACAAAAGCCAATTAATATACCTGGCAATGGCCCCGCTAAAATAACAATACTCATTTGTCGTTGCGAGATAACTGTTTTTTTTCCTGAAACATAGGCACCTAGTAAAGGAATAAAAAATAGTTTTACGTTATTGTAATTAAAAAGCTTCATGGCAAAAAAATGACCGAGCTCATGTATTAATAAAACGACTAATAATCCAGCCATATAAGAGATGTTTTTATCAAAAATGGTATAAAATAAAAAAGCATATATCACTAAACTGATAACTGATTTTCGAAGCCAATTTTTTTTGTTTTCTTCCAGTATAGGTTTTGGTAAAACTGTTTGTATAGTTTGATCGTTTTCTGTTGAATTAAAATTTTCCACGTTGGTAATTTGATTTTTTTTATAAATAATTTTAGTCGCAAATTTATTCTTTTAATTTTATGTCTAGTTTCTAAAACCACAACTGATTTTGTAACAAAAATATTACAAATCCAGATAAATAGCCAACTAAAGCAAGAAGAGAGATGTTTTTGAAGTACCAGCTAAAACTTATATTTTCTATGCCCATGACAGCAACGCCTGCTGCACTGCCAATTATTAAACAACTGCCACCAGTTCCTGTGCAATAACAAATCATTAACCAAAAATCATCATCAGTTGGAAAGTCATACATTCCTAAAGTAGCTGCAAGTAAAGGCACATTATCGACGACCGCTGAAAGTAATCCAATGCAGGTTGAAATTATTTTTAGATTCCCTATGGTTTCATTTAAATAAGCGGCTGCATTATTTAAAATATTTACTTCTTGTAAACAAGCTACAGCAAGCAGAATACCTAAAAAAAACAATACACTTGGCACATCTGTTTTGGAGATAGCATGGGCAACTGAAAATTTTTCTTTTTCAAAATTGCTTTTACGTTTATGAATGAGTTCAGTAATGATCCATAAAACACCTAAACCAAAAAGAATTCCCATGTAGGGTGGGAGGTGAGTAATTGTTTTAAATACAGGAACAAATAAAAGTGCTGCAATGCCTATTGTAAAAATGAGTGTTTTTTCTTTTTTTGAAATTGTGTTTTCTTCATTTTTTGTTTGAATGCTTTCAACATCACCTTTCATTTTTAGTAATCCAATTCCTAGTGGCACCATCATAGAAATTAAACTTGGTAAAAATAAACGACTCATCATATGTGTTGCTGTTAGTTTATTGCTAACCCATAACATAGTAGAAGTTACATCTCCAATTGGGCTAAAACACCCACCAGCATTACAAGAAATAATAATCAATCCAATAAAAAAATAACGATCTTTTTTTTCCGGAATTATTTTTTTTACAATGGTCGCCATGACTATGGCTGTTGTTAAATTATCCAAAACAGCAGATAATACAAATGCTAAAATCGAAATTATAATTAAAAGTTTACGTTTGTTTTTTGTTTTGATAGCATCTGTTATTATATCAAAACCATTGTGAGCATCAATTAATTCAACAATCGCCATAGCTCCTAATAAAAAGAAAATTATTTCAGAGATAGAAGCTAGATGATGACTTAATCCAGTTGTGATGTCTGAATCATGAGATAATAGAGCATATGCACTCCAACATAAAACACCTAATAAGAGAGCGCTTCCAGATTTATTAATTGCAATGCTATGTTCAAAAGCAATAAACAGATAACCAATTATAAATAGAGTAATTATAAGTGTAATCATTTTAATTTTTCCTTTAAATAGTTAGCTGTATAACTTGCTTTTATTTTTGAAACAGTTTCAGGAGTTCCTTCAGCCAAAACGTTTCCACCTAAATCTCCTCCTTCTGGGCCAATATCGATAACCCAATCAGCACATTTGATAACGTCTAAATTATGTTCGATCACAATGATGGAATGACCTCTGTTTATTAATGCATCAAATGATTTTAGAAGTTTAGCAACATCATGAAAATGTAAACCAGTTGTAGGTTCATCAAAAATAAAAAGGGTTTGTGTTGTTGAACTGCTACCAATTAAAAAAGTAGCAAGTTTAATCCGTTGAGCCTCGCCACCACTTAAAGTACTTGATGATTGACCTAATTGAACATATCCTAAACCAACTTCCTGCAAGGGTTTCAATCGATCATTTATTTTTTTACATATTCGTTCAGTATCATCTTTACTAAAAAAATCCACAGCATCATCAATGGTCATTTCTAAAACATCCGAAATGGATTTCCCTTTATATAAAACTTCTAAAGTTTCAGCTTTAAATCGTTTACTGTTGCAAGCATCACATGGCAGTTCGATGTTTGCCATGAATTGCATTTCAACTGTAATCGTGCCTTCACCTTGACAAATTTCACATCTTCCTCCATCAACATTAAATGAAAAATGCGATGGTTTATAATTTCTAATTTTAGATAAACTTTGTTCGGAATATAACGTTCTTATTTCGTCATACGCTTTAGTATAAGTTACAGGATTGCTTCTTGATGACTTTCCTATTGGATTTTGGTCAATAAATTCAATGTATTTAATTTCGTTTAAACTTCCTGAAACCTTATCACTTTTCACACTCGTAAAGTAACCTTCTAAATGTTTTTTAACGTTAGGATATAATACTTTTTTGACTAATGTAGATTTTCCTGAACCACTTACACCTGTTACGCAACACAGCGTATTTAAAGGAAATTTAACGGATATGTTTTTTAAATTATTTTCAGTAGCGTTGCTAACTAAAATAAATTCTTTCCAAGTCCTACGTTTTTTAGGAACTTCAATGCGTAATTTATTAGTTAAGTATTGCGCTGTTAAACTTTGTTTACTTTTTAGTAATTCATCATGGTTTCCTTGAAAAACAAGGTTTCCACCGTGTGTACCAGCTTCTGGTCCAATATCAATTAATTGATCAGCAGCTAACATCACATCTTCATCATGTTCAACCACAATAACTGTATTGCCTTGTGCTTGCAGAGATTTTAAAACACCGATTAAACGCTCAGTATCACGAGAATGCAATCCAATGCTCGGCTCATCTAAAATGTACAAACTACCAACCAAACTACTTCCTAACGAAGTTGCTAAATTGATACGTTGGCTTTCTCCACCACTTAATGTATTTGCAACTCTATTTAGAGTTAAATATCCTAAACCAACATCTAATAAAAATTGAAGCCTTGTTTTTATTTCTATTAATAAACGTTTTCCAACATGAATGTCATGTTCGGTTAATTTTAAATTTGAGAAGAATAAACTCATTTCTGATATTGGCAAAATGACTAATTCAGAAATTCCTAAACCGCCAATCTTTACATAATTAGCGTCTTTCCGAAGTCTAGTACCATTACAATCAGGGCAATTAGTTTTGCCTCTATAACGAGCAAGCATAACTCTATACTGAATTTTATAACTTTCTTTTTCGAGCATTTTGAAAAACGATTGAATCCCTTCAAAATACTCGTTTCCTTGCCATAACAACTGATAATCTTTTTTTGATAATTCTGCAATTGGTTTGTGGACTGGAAAATTAAATTTATGTGCTGATTTTAATAATTGATTTTTATATTGACTCATCACTTCACCATTCCAACATACAATAGCACTTTCGAAGACAGATAAACTTTTATTTGGAATAACTAAATCTGGATCTATACCAATCACACTTCCAAATCCTTCGCAAGTTTTACAAGCACCAATTGGATTATTGAAGCTGAAAAAATTTAAATCAGGTTCTTCAAATAACATGCCATCAGCTTCAAATAAATTTGAGAAATGATGTTGCTTGAATGTCTTATTTTCAAGTTCAATAAATACCTCACATTCGTGTTGCCCTTCATTAAAGGCCGTTTGTATACTATCAGAAATACGGTTATCAAAATCTTCATCCGTATGATCAACACTAATTCTATCAATTAATAAAAAAACACTATCATTCTTTTTTAAAGAATTTGTTTTTAATTCGTTAATTTTAATAACGGTATTATTGACTAAAATCCTTGAAAAACCTTGTTGATTCAATAATTCTAAATGTTTTTCAAGAGTTCTGTCTTTTGGAATGGTTAATGTTGAAAGTATTAAACATTTAGTTTCATTTTCAAGTGTTTTTATAAAGTCCACCACATCGCTAATGGTGTCACGTTTGACTTGCTTTCCAGAAATTGGACTAACGGTTATGCCAACTCTTGCATATAATAATTTGAGATAATCGTAAATTTCAGTTATTGTACCTACGGTACTTCTTGGATTTCGTGATATTACTTTTTGTTCAATAGCAATGGCAGGAGAAATACCGTTGATGTAATCAACTTTTGGTTTTTCTAATCTACCTAAAAATTGTCTTGCATAGGCTGATAAACTTTCTACATAACGTCTTTGTCCTTCAGCATAAAGTGTATCAAACGCTAAAGACGATTTACCTGATCCAGATAAACCAGTAATAACAATGAATTTATTTCGAGGTAGTGCAACGTCAATGCCTTTTAAATTATGCATGCGTGCGCCTTTAATTATAATAAAATTCTTAGGACTAAGTTTTGTGATATCTTTTTCTATGGACAATGTTGTAAAATATAATGTTTAAAAATAAGAGAATATTTCATGATACATCTCTTTTGTTTATTAACATATTTGGTTATCAAAAGTTTAATTCAATCAACTCATTGATTAATCGTTTCTTCTGTGTTTCCATCTTCTATGGCTCCACAACCAGATAGATGGCTGAGTAATAATATCACTTTCAAGTTTTCTGGTATGTAATTCAGAAATTTCTCCTAAAGATGTATTTTTTGGCTCATTAATTAGTAATTCAGAATCAACTTCATAATATCCACGCTTTATTTTTTTAATGGTAATGTATACAATGGGATAATTTAATTTTTGAGCAATTTTTTCTGTTCCCCAAAATACAGGTGTATCTTGATTCATGAATGTTGTCCAATACGCATGTTCAGGTGCCGGAGTTTGGTCTGCTATAAAAGCGGTGGCATTTACATCATTTTTATTTCGAATCATTTCGCGCATGGTATCTTTCATAGCGTATAATTTAGTTCCAAAACGTGTTCTTAAATCATACATTAATTTATCGAAATATTTATTAGATAGTGGATGGTAAATGACGTAAAGTTGTTGTTTGCATTGTAAACTAAAACTATTTCCTGCCCATTCCCAATTTCCATAATGACCCATTACAATAATACATGATTGATTCTTATTAGCCAATTCATTGAATAGTAGAGTTGTTTTGGCATTAAACTTACATCGTTTTACAGCTTCACTTCTTGAAATGGTCAATGTTTTTATAGTTTCCAAAAATAAATCACAAAGGTATTGGTAAAAATCTTTTTCTATTTTTTTTAGTTCGCTATATGATTTCTCAGGAAATGAGTTTTTCAAGTTTTCGAAAACAACTTTTTTTCTATATCCAATAACGCGATATAATAAAAAACAAATTGTATCCGAAAACAAATAAAATATTGGAAATGGCAGTATAGAAAGCAAATACAAAAATGGAAGTAAACAGTAAAATAAAATGGCGCCCATGTTATAAAAATTAAGTTAAAGATGATATTTTTTTTCTTTGAAACAAACTTAAATTTTACAAAGTAAATAATTATCTTTAATGCATAAATAATACTATGATGATAAAGAAAATTATATTAATCTCGTTGATTTCAATCTCCGTTCAATCTGTTTCTTACTCAAAAGATACGCCCGAACAAATTAAAATGGTTTTAGCTAAACAAAAATTATATGCTGGACAATTTACGACCGCTTTAAATATGTATAAGGAGATACTCATTAAAAGTCCTCAGGATGTTGATGTATTGTATTATATTGGTTATTGTCATTTTGAATTAAAAAAATACGACTTAGCCGAAGAATTTTTAGTAAAAGCACTTAAAATAGAAAAAGGGATTAAACCTGAAACGTATTTGATTTTAGGAAAACTAAACTTATTAAATGAAAACATTGATAAAGCTTTGGAACATTTTTCGACTTTTAAAACTATAAGTCATTCAAAAGAGGTTGAAATGGAAGATGTTGACGTTTACATCGCACACTGTAATAATGCCAAAAAAATGATGGCAGATAAAAAAAACATGAGAATTGAAAACTTGGGTTTAGCCATTAATTCAATTTATGACGACCAAACTCCATGTATTACAGCAGATGGTTCAACTTTAGTATATACAACCCGTCGTCCTCAAACAACTGATTCTCCAAAGGATATAGAAGGTGATGGGAAATACTTTCAAGATATTTACTTATCAACGTATGATACTATTTCACACAAATGGCTTCCAAGTAATGATGCGCCTGGAAATATAAACACTTTAGCTCATGATGCTTGTACAAGTATATCACCTGATGGAAAACAATTGTTTTTATATAAAAATGATGTTAATGATTCTAAATCAAGAGGAGGAAATATATTTGTTTCAAAAATAATTAGTGGCAAATGGAAAACACCTGAAGTATTAGATAAACCTATTAATTCTAGCTATTGGGAAGGTGGTGCTTGCATTTCGCCAGATGGAAAAACCATATTTTTTATTAGTGAACGCAACGGCGGTTTTGGTAGAGCGGATATTTGGATGGCCAAACGCATTAATAAAAAAGAGTGGGGGAAACCAATTAACTTAGGACCTGAAATAAATTCTGAATTTGATGAAGTTGGCGCATTTTTAGCACCAGACGGAAAGACGTTATTCTTTTCTTCAAATGGAAAAGGATCTATGGGATCTTATGATATTTTCAAAACAACATTAAATGGAGATTCATGGAGTAAACCAATTAATTTAGGTTTTCCCATCAATACTGTTTACAAAGATGGGCCTTTAGTTATTAGTGCCGATAATAAATTAGCCTATTTTGCGAGTGACAGAAAAGGTGGTATTGGTGAAAGTGATATTTATAGTGCAGATATAAGTGAATATAATATGTTTGAAGTTGAAGGTCAAAAGAAAATAAATACCAGTTTAAGTATTTTGAAAGGCACTATTAGAGATGGATTTGAAGGAAGTGGTCTTCCTGGAGTTGATATTCAAATTTTAGATTCAAATGGCATTCAACAAGCTAATTTAACAACCACAGAAAATGGAGAGTACTTTATAACATTAAAAGGAAATGAATTATATACTATTAAAATTATAAAAAA